>DASVTG010000455.1:0-5126 GCA_036387695.1 Hymenobacter sp.
GCGGCGCTTTTCTGCTTGGCAGCAGCTTTGGAGTTTTGGTTTTTACCGAGCTGCTGCTGGCTTTCCTCCATGTCCTGGTCGGTCTGCTCCTGGTCGGGCTTCTGCTCGTCCATGCCGTTCTGGTCGCCGAGCTCCTTGTCCATTTGCTTCAGTTCCTGCAGTTCCTTTTTCAGGTCCTCAAACTCCTTCTGGTTTTCGGCCTGCTCCTGCTTCAGCTGCTCCTGCTTGGCCTTTTGCTCCTGGTTCGAGAGCTTATTGTCGGGGTTTTCTTTGTCGTTCTGAGCGGTTTGCTCGGCCAGCTTTTCTTCGTCTTTGGCCAGCTCTTCCAGCTTGTTGGCCGTTTCCTCCGCCTTCTGCTCCAGCTGCATCTGCTTGAACATTTCGAGCGCCCGGTCTAGCTCTTTCTGCAAGGTGTCTTCCTTGTTCTCGAGCTGTTGGAGCAGTTTCTGCATCTCGGCATCGGGCTGCTTCTGCTGTTCGAGCAGTTTTTGCAGCTTGTCGTAGAGCTTCTTGGTTTCGGGGTCGAGCAGGTCGTTCATGAGCTTTTTCAGCTCCTCCGCCTTCTTGGCCATCTCCTCGCTTTTGGGGCTGGCCTGGTCTTGCTTCTGCTGCAGCTGCTCAAACATCTTCTGCATCTGCTCCATCTGCTGGTTCATCTGGTTCTTTTGGTCCAGCATGTTTTCCAGCTGCTTGCGGTCCTGAAAGCTCAGGTCGCGCTTGGTCTTGAGCTTGTCCTGGGCCTTGGCCAGCTCGCGCTCCAGCTTTTCGCTTTGCTTGGCGGCCTGGCTCATCTGGCTGGCCACCGACTGCGCCTGAGCGTTCAGTTCCTGGCGCATTTCGCGCCGGCCGGGCAGGCGGAACTCCGCTGGGCGCGTGCGGGTGGCCTTGGTGCCGTGCACGCCGTCGTTGTCCCAGGCCTCCACGTAGTATTCCAGCCGGTCGCCGGGCTGCATGTTCAGCGGGTTCAGGTTCCAGGTGTAGGCGTAAGTGCCGGCGCTCTCGCTAGGCAAGCTCAGCGGGCGCGAAGCGTAGCTGCCGCCCGCCCGCGCATTGCCGCCGCGCACCAAGCGGTAGTGCAGCTCCAGCCGGGTCAGGCCGTAATCGTCGCGCACGGTGCCGCCCAGCGCCAGGTAGCGCCGCGTTACGGTATCCGGAAAAGCCTCCAGCGTGAGCGAGGGCGCCAGGTCCGGCACCGCCGTCAGCTGGTAGGAAATCGGGTCGCGGTTCAGACTAGCCGGGTTCTTCAATCGCAGCAGGTAAGGCTGCGAGCGCATGATGCGCCGCGTGGCTACGAACGTACCGTCGTCGCCGCTAGCGGCCAAAGTCTCATTGGGGTTTTCAAACACCAAGGCCAGCTCATTGGTGGCGGCCGTGGCAAATTCCCAGCGCACGGTGCTGCCCTCGGGCACCGTCAGGTTGCCGCCGTTCTCAATGGTTTCGGCCGTTTTGCCGGTGTAAGCCGGGTAGGTGATGTTGACTTTAAAATCGCGCAGGTTGGGCCGCTCCAACACCGTCAACTCGTATTCCTGCGAGGCAAACCCGGCTCCCTTCAGCTGGAAAGTGACGTTATCCTGCGGCTGCTCGAATGTGTAGCGGAATAGGTCGCCCCGGTCCGCCACCTTATTCAGGCGTCGCTCGCCGTCACTAAATGCTATGCTCACGTCAGCCGGCAGGGCCGCGCCGGCAACGGCCACGTCCAGCGTAAAATCTTCGCCCCGAAAAGCCGTAAGCTTGGGGTTTTTAATAACAAACTGAAACGGTGCCGGCGGCGAATACGCCCGCTTGTAGTGCCAGATGCGCTCGGTGCCCTGCACCAAAAAGCTGGGGTAAAACGCCAGCAACAGCAGCAACACGGCCACGGGCACGGCGGCGTACTTCCACAGCGGCTTGCTCTGCTGCTTGATGTCGATGCCTTGGGCAAAGGAGATATTGCCCATCTGGGCAGCGCGCTGCTCCAGGCTGGCGGCAATCAGGGCGTTGTCGCGGGCCTGGCCCTGCAACTGCAGCGCGTTCAGAAGCCGGTCCTGCACGTCGGGAAACAGCTCCCCTACCCTGCGAGCCGCCTGCTCGTCGCTCAGCAGCCGGCGCAGGTTGGTGAGGGCCGCCAGCGGCGTCCAAATCCAGCGCACGAAGCTGTAAATCATCAGTCCAATAAACCCGAACAGCAACCCCGCCCGCACCACCGTGGGCAGGTAGAGGAAGTATTCGAGCACGTTGAACACCACGAAAAACGTGAGCACCAGCCCGCCCGCCACCAGCAGTCCGCGCACCAACAGGTTCAGGTAAAACTTGCGCTTGAAGGCTTCCAGCTCCGTCCGCACCCGCGCCAAGGCGGGGTACTCGGCCGCCGAAGCACCGCGCTCCATCAGCATCGCCATAAATAAGGTCTTGTTCAGGAAAGATACATCAAGACGCGGTGCTTGGTTCGGGAAAGGTGAGTTGGTGAAATGGTGAGGAGGTAAGTTTGATGTTGTACTTGAGCCAACTGCGCAACTGGAACATCAAACTCACCTCCTCACCATTTCACTATTTCACAGAAACCCAGGCCGGGCAATGGTCGGAGTGCACCGCATCGGGCAACAGACCCGCGCCGGTCAGCCGCGGTTGCAGCGCGGCGTCGGCCAGCCAGTGGTCGAGGCGCCAGCCCACGTTGCGCTTGCGCGAACCGGCCCGGTAGCTCCACCAGGAGTAGTGGCCCACCGCCTCGCCGTGGTGGTGGCGGAAGGTGTCCACAAACCCGTCGGCTAATAAGTCCCTGAACCACTGCCGCTCCTCGGGCGTGTAGCCGGGGCTGTTTTGGTTGGCCTTGGGGTTGTGCAAATCAATAGGCGTCTGGCAGCAATTGAAGTCGCCGCCGATGAGCAGGGGCGGCACGCTGCCTTCGGCCCGGAGCTTGGCCACGTAATCGCGGAAAAAGTGCAGCCATTTCACCTTGAAAGCCTGCCGCTCCGGCCCGCTCGTGCCCGACGGCATGTAAGTATTCAGCACCGACACGTTCTCAAAGTCCAAGCGCAGCACGCGGCCTTCGTCGTCGTAGCAGCTTTGGCCGCAGCCGTGAATCACGGCCTTGGGCTCCACTTTCGTGAACGTGGCCACACCGCTGTAGCCCGGCTTTTGAGCCGGGTGCAGGTAGGCTTTGTAGCCCAGCGCTTCGAAACCGGAAACATCCATTGGCTCCCGACTGGCTTTGATTTCCTGCAGGCATAGCACATCCGGCGCGGCCTCGGCTGCCCACTCCAGCAGGCCTTTGCTGACGGCCGAGCGCAAGCCGTTCACGTTGTAGGAAATAATTCTCATAACGGTGTAGGAACGCGCCATGGCGCGTTCGGAGATTGATTTTTGGAGCCGTCGTAGCCGTTCTGACAATTGAACGCGCCATAGCGCGTTCCTACAGTTCTTCCAGCGCGAAATACTCCAGCACGTGCCACTTCAGCATGCGCTCCTGCTCCTTCAAATTGGCGAAAGGCACGGGGCGCAGCAGCTTGTAATGGGGCCAGCCGTCCTCGTCCACGCGCTCCAGTTCATAGTGCCCGCTGAGGCTGAAGAGGCGGCAGGTGGCAATGTGCATCAGGTCCTGCTTCTGCTCTTTGGTGAAGGTGGTAATGCCCTGGTTCAGCTCTTGGATGCCGATTAGCAGCAGAAGCGCATTCAAATCCGGCCGCTTGCCGAAACGCTCTTGCATTTCCAGCATCAAGGTTTCCCAGCGCGATTCAAAGTCGGCCTCGGATTCGTGGTTCTCGGTGGGGTTCAGTTCCTCGCTCATGCGGCGTGCTCGGCGTGGGGCGGCGCGGGCGTTACGGCCTCCGTTTTCAGGATTTCCCAGTATTCCACCGCGCGGCGGAAGTGCGGAATCACGATGCTGCCGCCGATGATGTTGGCAATGGCAAACACTTCGTAAATCTCCTCGTCGGTCAGCTTTTCCTCAAAGCATTTGCCAAGGTGGTACTTGATGCAGTCGTCGCAGCGCAGCACCATGGAGCAGGCCAGGCCCAGCATTTCCTTGGTTTTTACGTCAATGGCGCCGGGGGCGTAGGTGTTGGTGTCGAGGTTGAAAAACCGCTTGATGACCTTGTTGTCGGCCGCCATGATGGTTTCGTTCATCCGCTGGCGGTACTCGTTGAATTCAGTTACTTGGGACATATTGGAAGGAAAAGACCGGTAAAAAGACCGTCATGCCGAGCTCAGCGAAGCATCTCGCCCGCTTCGTTGGGTTAGTAACCCGAGCGAGATGCTTCGCTGCGCTCGGCATGACGAGTGGTTCTGGTTACATTGCTTCTTCAAAATTACTTCCCAAAACCTCGTCCTCCCCTTCTGCCATGCTTCGTTTGCTCTGGGGTGATTTTGTGGGCCTCATTTATCCGCGCCTGTGCCTGGCCTGCCGCGAGCCACTGGTGACGGGTGAAAACCACCTGTGTACCGGTTGCCGGGCCGAATTGCCCTACACCGACTTCCACCTGCTGCCACCCGACCAGAACCCATTGGGCCGCCGCTTCTGGGGCAAGCTGCCCGTTCGCCACACGCTGAGTTACCTGCGCTTCGTGCGCCACGGCCGGGTGCAGCACCTGCTCCACGAACTCAAGTACCAAGGCCAGCGCGACGTGGGCACCGCCTTGGGCCAGTTCTACGGCGCCGAGCTGCGCGGCGCGGGCTTGGCTGCCGACTTCGACCTCATTGTGCCCGTGCCGCTGCATCCCAAGAAGCTTGCGAAGCGTGGCTACAACCAAGCCGCCGCCTTCGCTTCCGGCCTTGCCGATGGCTTGAAAGTGCCCGCCAGCAACACCGCCCTACGCCGCACCGCCAACACCAAAACCCAAACCAAAAAGAACCGTGCCCAGCGCTGGGAAAACGTCGCCACGGTGTTTGAGGTAGAAAACCCAATGGCCATCATCGGCCGCCGAATCCTCCTGGTCGATGACGTGCTCACCACCGGGGCCACGCTCGAAGCCTGCGGAGCGGTGCTGCTGGCAGCTGGCGCCGCGGAAGTAAGCATTGCCACCATCGCCTCCGCCGACCGCTAAGGACCACAGAGTTAACGGATTTTAATAGATTACAACGGATTTTTGGGTTTCGCTCAGCCAAGCTTTACCCAATGCATAAACCTTGTAGATAAGCACAAAAAAGGCCGC
>DASVTG010000456.1:0-3158 GCA_036387695.1 Hymenobacter sp.
CAAGTGCAGGCCTCTGGCCCGGGCAACCTGCTCGAAACGCGCCATTTCGGGTGGCGGCAGCAGCACCGTTAAGGTCCCGTCCGGCAGCAGAAATTCAGCAGCAAAATCTGCCAACTCTTCGAAGGAAAGCGAGCTGGTGCTGACGTGCCGCGCGGTGTTGCGGGCCGCGTCAGCCGATGGCCAGGACTGCCGAAAAAAAGGCGGGTTGCACACCAGGTGGCTAAACGGCGCCGGGCGAGTTGCCGCGTACTCGGCCAGGCTCAACGCCTGCACCCGTACCCGCGCGCGCCACGGGCTGGCAGCCACGTTGGCCGCCGCTTGTGCCGCCGCTGCTTGGTCAATTTCAATTGCTGCTATGCTCACCGAAGGGTGCCGCTGAGCTGCCATGAGGGCCAGCAACCCCGTGCCGGTGCCCACGTCCAGCAGGCGGGTGGCGCCGGTCAGGTCAGTGGCCGCGCCCAGCAAGCAGGCGTCGGTGCTGACTTTCATGGCGCAGTCGCCCTGCTCGATGTGGAACTGCTGGAACTGGAAAAAGTCGTTGGGCACGGACGCTTCGCTTAATGAGCAATGGACAATGAGCAATGAGCAATAAAGAATTTCCCATTAGCAACTCCTCATTGCTCATTGCTCATTGCTCATTAAGCGAAGCGCCTCGTATCCTTCGTCCACCAGCAGGCCTTTGCCGAGGGCGCTTTGCACGGCTAGCACGTCGCAACGTTCGTTTTCGGCGTGGCCGGCGTGGCCTTTTATCCAATGAAAGGTGACCTTGCGCTGCTTGTAGATGCGCAGGAACCGGCGCCACAAGTCCTCGTTGGCTTTCTTGCCAAAGTCGGATTTCTTCTCCCACCCAAACACCCACTTTTTCTCCACGGCATCAACCACGTACTTGGAGTCCGACACCACGCGGATGGGCAGCTCGGGCCGCGTCACGGCTTCCAGGCCCACAATAACGGCCAGCAGCTCCATGCGGTTGTTGGTGGTGAGGCGGAAGCCTTGGGTGAGCTCTTTTTCGTGTGGGCCGTAGCGCAGGATGGCGCCGTAGCCGCCGGGTCCGGGGTTGCCGCGGGCCGAGCCGTCGGTAAATAGCTGAATCATAAGCTGAAGTAGCGCGAACTTTGTAGTTCGCGTCCCGAAACGTTTTTAGTTGGGCGAGACGCGAACTACAAAGTTCGCGCTACGGCGCTACCCCGGGTATTCTTTGGCGAAAAACTGCACCAGCGCTTCAAACGCGACATCGGGCACGGCCGGGAAGTTGGCGATGCGCACGGTGGTGCTTTTCAGCGGGCCGTAGCCACTGCCCAGGTGCAAGCCGGCTTCGAGGGCTTTTTTCTTGATTTCGTCAATGAGCGCGGCCTCGCCTTTGAGGCCGATGACGGTGGTGGAGCGGGTTTCCGGATTGGTGACGAAGGGCTGCAGCGGCGTGGCCTGCTCGAAGAAATCGTACAGCTTCTGGGCGCGGTCGGCCAGGTGCTGGTGCACCGTTTTGATGGGTTCGCGGTCGGCAAGCACGCGGCTTAGCAAGTAAATGCCGAGCACGTTGGGCGTATAGTTGGTTTGGTGGTTGAGCATTTGGGCCAGCATGGCGGGCAGGGCGTTGTAGTGCGCCCGGTCGTTCACGGTTTTGGCTTGGGCCACGGCCCGCGGCGAAAGAATGAGCACGCCCAAGCCCGCCGGTAGTCCAAAGCACTTCTGCACCGACCCAAACCACACGTCGGCCTTGATATACTTCAAGTTGAGGCCGGCCAGCGAGCTGGTGGCGTCCACAGCCAGCAGGGTGCCGCTGAGGCGGTTATAAAGGTTCAGGATGAAGCCCTCGCGCAGCTGCGTGGCGGTGCTGGTTTCGTTTTGGGTGATGCACACCAGGTCGGTGTCTTCGGCCGAGAAGGGGAGGGACGCCACGTCGGGCACTTCGTCGAGGCCGAAGGACACGCCCGTGCTGGCTGGGCGCAGCGCCTGCGCATACTTCAGCCATTTCTCGCCGAAGTCGCCGTTGTGCAGGTGAAAGCTGCGGCGCGGCGTGAGGCTTTGCGCCAGGATTTCCCAGCACTCGGTGGCCGAGCCGGTGAACAGGACGGTGAAATCCTGCGGAACGTTGAGCTTGGCCTTGAGGTCGGCCACGGTCTGACGGACCAAGCTGGTTACTTTTTCGGAACGGTGCGGCGCCGAGAGCCAGCCTTCGTCGAAAGCATCGGTGAGGTACTGGCGAACAGCGGGATATACGGCCGAAGGCCCGGGATTGAAAGTATACATTGTCTGAGCCACGGATTCGTGCGGATTTTTCCGATTACTCGGAATTTGTGGGCAATTTTTCCCTGCGGAAAACGGTCACGGCTTTAACGAGGGCACTCGGGAAAGCGTGTGGCGGGCCGGAAAGTTGTTGCGCGCAAAGGTCGGAGGGCCGTGCACAAAATCCGAGTAATCCGGAAAATCCGCACGAGCCGGGGGACGCCGAAGCCAATCCGTGGTTCAGATTACACCCGGAAGCCCATTCGTTTGGGCTGTTGGTTCACGAACCACTGCACGGCCAGGCGGTAGCTCTCCAGCCCGAAGCCGCTAATGCTGCCGGCGCAGTTGCGGCCCAGCAGGCTTTTTTGGCGGAAGTCTTCGCGGGCGTGCAGGTTGCTCAGGTGCACCTCCACCACGGGCGTGGCAATGGCGGCCACGGCATCGGCCAGGGCCACGCTGGTGTGGGTGTAGCCGCCAGCGTTCAGCACGATGCCGTGGTGCGTGAAGCCGATTTCGTGCAGTTTGTCGAGCAATACGCCCTCGTGGTTGGACTGGAAATGCGCAAGCGCATGGTCCGGAAACGCGGCTTCGAGCTCTGGAAAAAAGTCGTCGAAAGAACGAGTGCCGTAGATGCCGGGCTCGCGGCGCCCCAGCAGGTTGAGGTTGGGGCCGTTGATTATTAGAATATCCATGCATAGGGGCGAGGCTTGCCTACGCCCAAATTGCGGAACGATGGTAGCGGTGCCATTTTAAAATGATTTCGTGCGCAAGTTTGCGCTTTAATGTGCGTAAACTAAGCACATTATTAATTCTATATTCATCGCGCTACGATTCGGGCGGTGGTGAGCCCCACCGGGTACGACCCCGTCTTTACAAACATGACCTGGCCCCAAGCAATCAAACAATTCGACGGCTACTTGCGCTTGGAAAAG
>DASVTG010000457.1:0-2401 GCA_036387695.1 Hymenobacter sp.
GCCGGCCGCAGCCTTTTGCGGGACTCTACGCTGAACTGTTTCAACCCAGCCGTACGGTGGCCGTCTACGGAGAGCTCAGCCTGAGTTCCTTTCGGAGCAAGGTCACGTATGACGTTAATTTCGCGCCGCCATCCGGCTTTACCTACAGCACCTACGATTACAAGGGCTTGCTTGGCACGGCGCGCGTTGGATTGCGCTCTTTCATGCCGCTGGGACGCGAGAATCAGTTATTAATGGGCTTTGGCTACGAACTCAACCGATTACTGCGGTCTTCCGTGGTGCCCGGCAACGGCCCGGCCCGCCCGTTTTTGGATTATAAATTGGGCTTTGGCGTCCCGACCCTGCTGCCGGGCCTGGAGCTGGGCTGGCGCAACCGGCGCCTGTCGTTTATGCTCGACGGCAAGCTGTATGGCAACGTTAATTACGAGGGAATTAGCAGCCTATTCTTTGGTTCCAACTACATCGTGCGAACCAGCGTAAGCTACCGCCTCGGCCGCAACCCTGATGCGCAGGGATTGAGCAAAATCGGCAAGCCTTAAACCAACCTCCTGTGGCTTCTGGCCGTTTAATCGGCCCATGGTTTATTTGATTTCCCTGGCGGTATTGGCCGCCGTTGTCTACGCTTTTTACCAGTACGTCACCGCCGACTCGCGGCGGCGCACCGAAGCGCTGGCGGAGGAATTTCCGGCCGCCTGGCGTCAGATTCTGGCCGAGCGGGTGGCGTTCTATTTGTCGCTGACCAAAAAGGAAAAAGCCCGGTTTGAGAAGCAGGTGCAGGTTTTCCTGGCCAACACGCGCATCACCGGCGTGCAGACCGAGGTGGACGACACTACGCGCCTGCTGGTGGCCGCGTCGGCCATTATCCCGGTGTTTGGCTTTCCGGAATGGGAGTACCGCAATTTGGGCGAAGTCCTCATCGTGCCCGACGCTTGGAAGCTGGAAAACGACCCCAGCAAGGAGGTAAAACCGCTGCAAGGCACCCTGCTGGGCTCGGTGCAAAACTTCCAGAACCAGCACTACATGCGCCTGTCGAAGGCGTCGCTGGAGCAGGGATTCCGCGACGGGCTGGACCGTCAGAACGTGGGCATCCACGAGTTTGCCCACATGCTGGACGAGGCAGACGGCGTGATTGACGGCGTGCCCAAAGCCGCCCTCCCACCCGAGCTGCTTCAGCCCTGGGCCGCCGTGATGCAACGCGAAATCGCCGCCATCGAGGCCGGCAAGTCCGACATCAACCCCTACGCGGCCACCAACGAAGCCGAGTTTTTCGCCGTGGTAACGGAATATTTTTTCGAGAAGCCCGAGAAGCTCCAGGAAAACCACCCCGAATTGTACGAGCTGCTGGGCCGCGCCTTCCGCCAAAACCCCAAAAAGCGCTTCCTGCGCTTCGCCACCGACCCGCGCGAGTGGCTCAAGACCCTGCGCAGCCGGCGCAAGCTGGGCCGCAACGCCCCCTGCCCCTGCGGCAGCGGCAAGAAGTACAAAGACTGCCATTTGGCCCAAGCGCAGGCAGGGTAAGCTTTCGCTCAACAACCCCGTCATGCCGAGCGCAGCCGCGGCATGACGACGGGATTCAGTAATCTTGCGGAATGAAAACGTCTCTGCTTTCCATTCTAACGGCGGCCGCGCTGACGGCCTGCGCTCCCACCGCAACTGTTCATAACAAGAACAACCCGGAAACACCTCTGCAAGACAAACAAGAGGCTTCTTCAACTACGGCCCCGCCGGATTACCGTGCCCAGGCCGACCAGTTCCTCATCGCCTACAACGCCGAGTACGTGCGGCTCTACACCGCTTCCAGCGAGGCCGAATGGCGTTCGAACACGCACATCGTGGCCGGCGACACAGCCAACGCCGGCGCCACCACCCGCGCCAACCAGCGCGTGGCCGCCTTCACGGGCAGTGCCGACAACATCCGGCAGCTGCGCGAGCTGCTGGCCCATAAAGCCGACCTCACCGCGCTGCAAACCAAGCAGCTGGAAACCGCCCTCTACATAGCGGCCAACAGCCCCCAGACGGTGGCCGACGTGGTGAAGCGTCGCATCCAGGCCGAGGCGGCGCAGACCGAGAAGCTGTACGGCTTCGACTACAAATACGCCGGCAAGTCCGTCACCACCAACGACCTGGACGAGCTGCTGCGCAAAGAAAACAATGCCCAGAAACGCCAGGCCGTGTGGGAAGCCAGCAAGGCCATCGGCCCCACCCTGAAAGACGGCTTGCTGAACCTACGCGACCTGCGCAACCAGACCGTGCAGGCCCTGGGCTACCCCGATTACTTCACGTACCAGGCCTCTGACTACGGCCTCACGCGGGACGAAATGATGGCCTTGGTGCGCAAAATCAACGCCGAGCTGCGCCCGCTCTACCGCGAGCTGCACACCTACGCCCGCTACGAGCTGGC
>DASVTG010000458.1:0-1790 GCA_036387695.1 Hymenobacter sp.
CCCCTACCTGCGCGCCACCATGCGCATGGAAAGCCCCAGCGCCCAGCTGCGCCAGTTCACCGCCGAGCGCACCCACGCCGGTGTGCCGGCCGCCCGCTTCCGCGCCACCTGGAACATTGGCGCGCCGCTGCCCCCGGCCGAGCCCGGCTCGCTGGCGTTTTTCCTGACCGAGCGGTACTGCCTCTACACCAGCAACCAGGCCCAAACCAAGCTGTACCGCGGCCGCGTGGCGCACGGGCCGTGGCCCCTGCACTCCGCCAACGTGTTGCATTTCGAATCATCGTTGATTGAAAGCCACGGGCTGCCCACTCCTGCCGTCCCGCCCGTGGTGCACGCCGGCGGCACCGTGAGCGTGGAGCTGTGGCCCATGCAGCGAGTGTAGTAGCACGGAGTAGCGCGAACTCTGTAGTTCGCGCTGCTGAGGGTGTATTTTTGGGCGGTGAACCCTGCCTTCGTTCTGCCGCCGCTGCCCGATTTGCCCATCATTGCGGCGCTGCCTGCTTTGCGGGCGGCGCTGGCGGCCAACAGCCGCGTGGTGCTGGAAGCTCCGCCCGGCGCCGGCAAAACCACGGTGGTGCCGCTGGAGCTGCTGGCCGCCGAATGGCGCAACCCCGCCGATAAAATTCTGGTGCTGGAACCCCGGCAGCTGGCCGTGCGCGGCGCGGCGGCCCGGCTGGCCCAACTCTTGGGCGAACCCGTGGGCCGCACCATTGGCTACCGCGTGCGGCTCGACAGCAAGGTGAGCAAGGAAACCCGCGTGGAGGTCATCACCGAGGGCATTCTGACCCGCATGATTCAGGACGACCCCGCCTTGGAAGGCGTGGCCGCCGTGGTGTTTGATGAGTTTCACGAGCGCAGCCTGAACGCCGATTTGGGCCTGGCGCTGACGCTGGATGCGCAAGCTGTGTTGCGGCCCGAGCTGCGCATTCTCATCATGAGTGCCACGTTGGAAGCCCAGCGCCTGGGTCAGTGGCTGCCGGCCCCGGTGGTGTCGTCGGCCGGTTTTTTGTTTCCAATTGACACCTACTACCTCGACCCGCGGCGGGCTTCGGCCTTGCCCAACAAGCCGTCGGAGCGAATGGCGGAGCTGGTACCGGCGCAGGTGCGGCTGGCCCTGAGCACGCATGCGGAGGGCGACATTCTGGTGTTCCTGCCCGGCGTGGGCGACTTGCAGCGCAACGCCCGCAAGCTCACCGATTCCCTGGCCGACCACGTGGACCTGCACTTGCTGCACGGCGAGTTGCCGCTCGAAACCCAGGACGCGGCCCTGCGCCCCGCCCGCGCCGGACGCCGCAAGGTCATCCTCGCCACCAGCATTGCCGAAACCAGCCTCACCATCGAAGGCGTGCGCGTGGTGATTGACGGCGGGTTTGCGCGGGTGCCGCGCTTTGTGCCGCGCACCGGCTTTACGACCCTCGAAACGGTACCCGTGGCCCGCGCCGCCGCCGACCAGCGCCGGGGCCGCGCCGGCCGCCTGGCCCCCGGCACCTGCTACCGCCTCTGGACCGAAGCCGAGCACCACAACCTGCCCGCCCACCGCCCGCCCGAAATTCACACCGCCGACCTCAGCAGCCTGGTATTGGAGCTGGCCCTGTGGGGCACCGCTGACCCCGGCAGCCTGCGCTGGCTGGATGTGCCGCCCGCCGCCGCGTTTGCCCAAGCCCAGGAATTGCTGGTGCGGCTGGGCGCGTTGGACGCTGCGCTTAATGAAGAATTAGGAATGAAGAATGAAGAATTCTCGTCTACAAATTCTTCATTCTTCATTCCTAATTCTTCATTGAAGGCGAAGC
>DASVTG010000459.1:0-7045 GCA_036387695.1 Hymenobacter sp.
CGTGGACGGCAGCCGCAACCCGGGCCTGGGCTACCGCCACTTTGCCTCGCCCGTGGCCGGGCCCACGGCCACCGTGGCCGACCTGCACGGCCCCGGCGCCCCCGCGCCCACGGTGAACTTGGCTTACAACGCGGCCGCAAACCCGTTTGTGGTAACGCCGTTTCCCACGGCGTATACTTACAATGAGCAGCGCCTGACGGCGGCCGGCAACAGCACGTTCGACTTCGGCTGGGAGTCGCCGGCCCTCACCGACGCCCTCCGCGCCGGCGTGGGCTACTCCGTGAACCTGGCCCCCACCACGCTCAGCCTGACCGGCACGCTGCGCACCGGCAGCCAGCCGGTGGCGCTGAGCGCCGGCCCCACCGCCAACTCGGGCTGGCAGCTGCTCGGCAACCCGTACCCGGCGCCTCTAAACTGGGACAACTTGGCCCGGCCGGCGGGCATGGACGACGCCTTGTACGTTTTCCAAAGCAGCGGACCGTACGCCGGCTCCTACGTGGCCTACGTGGGCGGCATTGGGCCGGTGGGAGCCAATCTGGTGGCTTCGGGCCAGGGGTTCTTTGGCCGGGTCAGTAACGGTTCGCCCACGCTCACCTTCACCAACGCCGCCCGCGAAACCGCCTACAGCAGCCCCGTGCAGCAGCGCAACACCGCCGAAACCCGGCCGCTGCTGGAGTTGGCACTGCGTGGCCCTGCGGCCAACGGCCCGGCCGATGTGCTGTACGTGTACCAGGAGGCCGGCGCCACCGCCGGATTTGATGGCCGCTACGACGCCCTCAAGGTGGTGCTCAATGGCGGGCAGCAACCCACGCTCTACCAGCAGGCCGGCGCGCACAGCCTCAGCATCCAGGGCCTGCCCACCGGCGGCCAGCCGCAAGTGCTGCCGCTGGGCGTGAACGCGCCCAGCGCCGGCACGTTCTTCTTCGCGCCGCAGCGCCTCGACAATTTCCCGCCCGTCGCTTCGCTCTTCCTCGAAGACCGGCAAACCGGCACCTGGCACAACCTGCGCACCGGCGCCTACGCCGCCGCGTTGGCCCCAGGCCTGAGCACGGCGCGTTTTGTGCTGCACCTCAACCACGCCCAGGGCCCGCTCACCGCCACGCCCGGCCGCCAGCCTTTTGCAGAAATGCAGGTATACCCGAACCCGGCCGCCCTGCGCGCCGCCGTGCAAGTCGTGGTATCGGGCCAGGCCGCGGCCCTTGTCAAGGCGCGGCTCGACGTGCTGAACAGCATTGGCCAGCGCGTGTACAGCGCCCCGGCTCCTTCCGTGGATTTGGCTGGCCGCTTGCGCGTGGTGGTGCCCACCGACGGATTGGCTGCCGGTGTATATACTGTGCGCCTGGTCACGGCCACGGGCGTGCTCACTCACAAACTGTTGATTAATTAACTCCCATGAAAACCTTCCTGAATTCAGTACAACCCGACAGGCTCTTTGCCGGGCAGACGTCGCGGCCTGGTCATCGGCTGGCAGTTAGCCTGCTACTTGGTGCTGGCCTGCTGGCGGGCTCGTCGGCTTGGGCGCAGCCAGGCACCGGCGGCCCCACGCCGGGCACTCCGGCCCTTGACCCCACCGCCGTTCCGCTCGACGGGGGCGCGTCCCTGCTGTTGGCGGGGGGCGTTGGCTACGCCCTGCGGCGCCTGCGACGACGCCCGCGGTAGCGGAAGCCCCAATTGCCTGAAACGGGCTGGCCTTCATGGAAGGTCAGCCCGTTTTGCGTTTTGCCAGCGGCGCCGCCAGGGCGGAACGCTACAGCCTCGAACGATTGAGTTACAGCCGCGGGAGCGTTCGCGTGGGCAGCAGGCAGCGCGTGGGCCACCGCCCGCACCGCACGGGCGCTGGTACAGTATCTATAACTGAAAATTGTCTCAGCTTCAATTGATTTTATTCTTCTTAACACTCCGCCGCACAGTATGTAAAGTTGAATAATATATTATTGATAAAATTATAAATTTCGCGCAATAAGATTTGCTCTTTTTAAGCTTAATAAATTATAATTTCAATCTAAATAAGGCCTTTTTTGGCCTTTTAATGTTAAATCTTGTATTTATTAATGAAACATTACCGTTATGCTCTACAACCCTTATTAACTGGGAAAATTTCTATATTTTTGACATGTAAACGACGACGCATTATTCGCTAACACCTCTACGCAACGCATGTTTTTTTCCTCGCCTGCTGCTCCGCAAAACGGTCGGCCCACTGCTTCACGGCGGCGGGCAGGACTGCGGCAGGCGTTGTTGCTGGCGCTCGCAATGGGCACCGGCGTGCTGGTGGCGAACAACCCCTTTCGTCCCTCGTCGGACAATCCCGACGCTACGGCTCGCGGTTACCTGCGCTTCAAGGAAGTTCTCAGCTACGTCGACCGAGACTATGCCGATTCCGTCGACACCGACGCCCTCGCCGACTTCGCCGTGGCGCAAATGCTGGAAAAGCTCGACCCGCACTCGGTATACATCCCCGCCCGCGACCGGGAAAAGACGGATTCTTTCCTGCAAAGCGACTACGACGGCGTGGGCATCGAATTCAACCTGTTTCGCGACACGATGACCGTGGTGGCTCCGCTCAACGGCGGCCCAGCGGAGCAAGCCGGCGTGCAGCCCGGCGACCAAATCCTGAGCATTGCCGGCAAGCGCGTGTCGGGGGTTCGTCTTGGCACCGCCCGCCTCAGCGAACTGCTCCGTGGCCCGCGCGGCAGCAGCGTCACCATGGAATTGCGCCGTGCCCGGCGGCCCCTGAGCCTGACCATTGCCCGCAGCCGCATTCCCAACACTTCCGTGGACGCCGCTTACTTGGTGGACGACCAAACCGGCTACATCAAGGTCAGCCGCTTCGCTTCCAACACCTACGACGAATTCAAGGCCGCTTTGGCCGATTTGCGCCGCCAGGGCCTCACGCGCCTCGTGCTGGACCTGCGGGGCAACCCCGGTGGCTACCTCGACCGGGCCACGCGCCTAGCCGATGAATTCATCGGCGGGTCACGCAAAATTGTATACACCGACGGCAAAGGCGAGCAGTACGACTCGCAGACCTACGCCAAAGTAGCCGGCGAATTCGAAGAAGGCGCCCTTGTGGTGCTGGTGGACGAAGGCAGCGCCTCGGCGGCGGAAGTGGTGGCCGGCGCCCTGCAAGACCACGACCGCGCCATCTTGGTCGGCCGGCGCACCTTTGGCAAGGGCCTCGTGCAGCAGCCCATCACGCTGAGCGACGGCGGCGAGCTGCGCCTCACCATTGCCCGTTACTACACGCCGACGGGCCGCTCCATCCAGAAACCGTACGGCGCCAACTATGCCGAATACAGCAGCGAGTTGGCCAACCGTGACCGCCGCGGTGAGTTGGCTTCGGCCGACAGCATTCCTTTCGCTAAAGAGTTGCGTTTTCGCACCGACCACGGCCGTGCCGTGTACGGCGGGGGCGGCATCACGCCCGACGTGTTTGTGGCCCGCGACACCCTGGCGCATTCGGCCTATTTCACCAAGCTGCTAAGCCAAGGCGTCGCCCGCGCGTTTGCGCTTTCCTTCTACCAAGCGCACAAAGCCGAGCTGGAGGGCTTGCGCTTCGAGCAGTTCAACGCCACGTTCCGCATCAGCGACGCCCAGCTGGTGAGCATGGCGGCCCAGGCCGCCCAAGTTGGCATCAGCACGGACGTGGCGGCGATGCGCCGTTGTGCGCCGCTGCTTCGCAATCAGCTGAAAGCCTTTATCGCGCGCAGTGCCTACGGGTCGGTGGCCTACTACACCGTGCTCCGTGAGCAGGACCCCGAACTGCAGCGCGCCCTGCATGCCGTGAGCGACAGCAACGCCCAACTGGCATTGCTGGGTAAGTAGCCCAGCATCGTTATTAGTAACTCAATCAATACAAATACTTTACCTATTCACGTCCACTTATCGGTCACCACATTACGTTCTTTTCCAACATTATTATTTTATTCTATATACTAAGTCCCAGTCTTGCAGATAAGCGCAAGGCTGGGACTTATTGTTTCCGAAGCAGTGGCTTCTTAAAAAATGCTACAATTGGCGTTGGGTGAGTCGTTGCGCCAACCGTAATGGAGCCGTCCCGTAACTTCACTGCTCCATTCCCACCCCTTACTACTATGTCTCACTACCACCGGCTCGGCCAGATTCCGCGCAAGCGCCACACGCAGTTTCGGCAGCCCGACGGCTCGCTTTATTCCGAGCAGCTGGTGGGCACGCTGGGGTTTCACGGCGTGTCGTCGCTGCTCTACCACGTGCACCCGCCCACCCAAATCAAGCAGGTAGGCCCGCCCAAACCTTATGGCGCAAAGCTGCTGAAGGACCGGCCGCTCCAGCCCGAGCACCTGCGCACGCTGGCCCAAACCAGCACCGGCGGCGACTACCTGGCTGCCCGCCAAACCCTGCTCGGCAACGCCGACGTGACCATGAGCATCTGCAACCCCACGGAAAAGCAGATGAGCTACTACTACAAAAACGCCCAGGCCGACGAAGTGATTTTTGTGCACGAAGGCCGGGGCGAACTGTGGAGCCAGATGGGCAAGGTGGCTTTCGAGCCGGGTGACTACGTCGTGGTGCCGCGCACCATCATCCACCAGCTGCATTTCGAAGAAGGGCCCGTTCGGCTCATGATTATTGAGTCGTTCAGCCCGGTGGAAACCGTGCGCCGCTACCGCAACCACTTCGGCCAGCTGCTGGAGCACTCGCCTTATTGCGAGCGCGACATGCGCCCGCCGTCGGAGCTGCTCGCCCAGGACCTGCCGGAAGGCGACTACCTGGTGCAGGTGAAGAAAGAAGGGTTTTTGCATCAACTGACGTATGCGCACTGCCCCTTCGACGTGGTGGGCTGGGACGGCTATTTCTACCCGTACGCTTTCAGCATCCACGATTTTGAGCCGATAACCGGCCGCTTGCACCAGCCGCCGCCCGTGCACCAGACGTTCGAGGGCCACAACTACGTCATCTGCTCGTTTGTGCCGCGGCTGTTCGATTACCACCCGTTGAGCATTCCGGCGCCCTACAATCACGCCAACGTCGACTCCGACGAAGTGCTGTATTACGTGGCCGGCAATTTCATGTCGCGCAAGGGCGTTGATTTGGCCTCCTTTACCTGGCACCCCACGGGGCTGCCGCACGGCCCGCACCCCGGCACGGTGGAAGCCAGCATCGGCAAAAAAGAAACCCACGAGCTGGCCGTGATGCTCGATACTTTTCGGCCGCTTTACCTCACCGACGCCGCGCTGCCGTACGTGGACGCGCGTTACCCCATGAGCTGGAACCCCGGCTTCATGCCCGACCCGCCGCGCTCGGCCGATATGATGGACTAGCCCGAACCGCTACTTTCGTATTCCCTAACCGTTGATTTCTCTTATCTTAACCTCAACCTATTTTCGACCAATGAAAAAGTTTTTCTTCTTATTCCCGCTGGTGGCCCTGTTCGTATTCGTCGGCTGCAAAAAAATCGACCAACTCCTGACCTTCAACGTGAACGTGACGCAGAGCGTGGACATCCCCGGCTACGTGGGCGGCGCGCAACTGGCGCCCGTCACCGTCACCACCAAGTCGGAAGACTCATTCCGCAACAACAAGACCAACCGCGACAAGGTGAAAAACGTCTTGCTCGATAAGCTCACCCTCACCGTAACCAAGCCAGCGGGCAGCAATTTCGACTTTCTTCAAAAGCTGGAGTTGTACATCAGCACCAACGCCAACAACAAGATTTTGCTGGCGCACATCGACGAAGTGCCCCGCGGCGTCAACACCATCACGCTGACTCCCACCAAGGCCAAACTCGACGAGTACCTGAAGTCGGAAACCTACGATTTGACGTCCGTTGCCACTTCCGTGGGCTTCAACTTCACCACGTTCACGGTGCGTTCCGATGCCACCTTCAAAGTAACGGCTGACCCGCTCTAAGCCAACCTGCCCCAACGCAGAAACGGCACCGCCGGCCTTCACAAGCCAGCGGTGCCGTTTTGTTTTCAGCCAGCGGCTGGTTACTGGTTATTTGATGACGGCTACCCGGTTGTAGTAGTCCATCATGCGGGCAATGTCGGCGGGCCGAGTGTAGTCCAAGTGTTCGGCGGCGGCAAAGGTGCGGACGGCATTGGCGCGGCCGCCGAACAGGCGCAGCACCGTGGCTTGAGTGGCCTCTAGCAGCCGCAAAGGCTCGGCGCCGTTGGTGCCGGAACCGGCCAGCAGCGTGGCCACCACCGGCCGTCGGCCGGGCGCCGTTTCCGGCCCGGTGGAGTATAGCCAGGCCAGCAGCAGCGGCCCCGCGTCAATGGCCGTCAGCACTTCCACAAATTCGCGGCGGGTGCCCTCGCTGCCCACTTTCACCAGGCGCGTGCGGAAGCGGCGCAGGGGCAAATCCGGGTCGCCGGCCTCGCCAATGTCGAAGCCGCGCAGGCTGCCCGCGGGCCAGAGGTGGGTCGAATCGGTGTTGATGGAATCCTGTACCTCAAGCAGCCGCAGGCCGGCGTGGTAGCGCAGGCCGGGCACGCGGCGGTAGTGCCCGTCGTACGTGCGCAGCGCCCCGAATTGAAACAAGCCCTGGCCCAGAAAACCGTTGGCTTGCTGGCTCAGGGACGCCCGCAACAATTTGGCGGCTGCGGTGCTGTTGGTTTGCTGGTACAGCGCCCGGGCCTCGGTCAATTCACGGCCCGATTGGGCGTGCGCAGGCAGCTGGCTGCCTAATAAGATAAGGACAGATAAAAAGTATAAACGCTTCACTAACTGATTATAGGATGGTGAAAGAAAACAGGGTATCAAATTTACGCAAGTATCGGCCTAGTGAACTGTGATGCGAGCTTTTTCAATCTCCGTGCCAGGAAAAAGCTGGACTGTTATTCGTAGCTGCCCCGTACCAGAGCGGTTGCTGGGTCAGTGTACCGGCACGGCCGCGCCAGGTGTGCGACGACCTCAAAAAGCGAGTCATCGTTTTGACAGCGCCGAAAATGGGCTGAAAAAACGATGCCTTGGTGCTTGAACTGGCCAGCTTGGGGGCCACAAGCTTTCTACCGGTTGCGGCCGTATTGCTCGTGGCTGCTCACCCAGTCGGAGCTGCTGATGG
>DASVTG010000460.1:0-3378 GCA_036387695.1 Hymenobacter sp.
TACCTGGGCGAGGCCAACTTCGCCGACCAGATTTTCCGCTTGGCCGACCCCTCGGTTGGTAATTGCAAAATTCTGGTTGACGACATCAGCTACCTCAACGAGCCCATGTTCCAGGACGGCGTCATTGCCCAGGCCGTGGAAGAAGTGGTGGCCACGCGCGGCGTAGCTTACTACGCTTCGGCGGGCAACCAAGCCGACAAATCGTCGGAATACGTGGCGCCTACGTTCACGGCCACCACCGGCGGTGCGGCCGACCTGGACTTCGGCCTCTCGACCGGCGCTACCACCGACACGCGCCAGCCATTCACCATCGCCGCGTCAGGCGCCTTCCGTTTGGCCATCCAGTGGAGCGACCCGTTTTATACCGCCAACGGCGTAAAAACCGACCTTGACGCCTACCTCGTGGTGGCCCGCGTCGGTGGCGCCATCAAGGGAGATACCGTGGCCCGCGCCACCACCAACAACATCGCCAACCAAACGCCCGGCGAAATCATCAGCTTCACCAACGGCGCCGCCAGCACCACCACACTCTACAACCCCGTGCTCAGCCGCTGGGCCGGCACCGCCGACCCCGCCCGCGTGAAGTACATCGGTTACGGCGCCTCGTTCACGCCCACCAAGTACTGGACGCGCAGCGGCACCGTCACCGGTCACCACGCCGCCCCGAGCAGCATGGCCATATCGGCTGCTCCGTCCTACAGCCGCCTGACTCCGGAGCCATTCACTTCGAAAAGCACCCCTACTTACTTGTTCGGCCCCTTGGGCGCGCCCCTGGCCGCCCCGGTAGTGCGCCAGAAGCCGGACTTCACCTCGATTGACTTTTCGAGCAACACCTTCTTCGGCGGCAACGCCACCCCGGACCCGGCCGACGGTTTGTTCTTCAGCGGCACGTCGGCCGCTGCCCCCAACGCCGCCGCCGTGGCCGCGCTGCTCTGGCAAGCCGAGCCCGCGCTCACCTCGGTAGCGCTCAACAACCGTCTTCGGTCGACAGCTACTGATATGCTGACTCCTGGCTACGACGACCTGACCGGCGCTGGCTTGATTAACGCCTACGCCGCCGTGTTCGGGCTGCCCCAGGCCGTGGCTCCGCCATTTATCGAAACCTTCGACGTCACGGGCCTGTCCCGCGCCTGGCAAATAGAAGGCCGCGGCGCTGGGCGCACGGTGGTGCGCAATGACTTTGCTCCGGCGTCGGCCCCCGGCCACTTGGTGCTCGACAACTTCGTCCCCACGTTCACCATTGGGGCGGGCACCAGCGAGGCCACGCTACGCCTCAACCTAAGCGCTGCCCCCGCCACCAGCTACGTGCTTTCCTTTAAGCACAAAAAGATTCTGGGCGAAACCGACCAGGTCATGCCCGCCACCTTCGCCGGTACCAGCCCCACCGACGGCGTGGCCCTGAGCGTGGACGGCGGCGCCAACTGGTTCAGCTTGGCCAGCATCACGGGCACTAATGCCACCACCGCCTACCAGACGGTGAGCGTGAACCTGAGCCAGTTTGCTACTGCCAACAGCCTGACCTTGGGCGCCGATACGCGCATCCGCTTCCAGCGCTACGGAGCCAGCCTGCAAGTAGATGCGTTCGTGGCTACCCGCCGCGGGGGCCGTTCGTTTGACGACGTGACGGTGACCGGCGGCAACGCCGCGCCGGTGGCCTTATTCTTATCATCGGCCAGCACCGCCGCCGTATGCCCCGGCAGCACCGTGCAGTTCACCGATGCCTCGCTGCTTGGGCCCACTTCTTGGAGCTGGAGCTTCCCCGGCGGCACGCCGGCCACCAGCACCGCCCAGAACCCCGTGGTGACCTACAACACGGCCGGCACCTACACGGCCACGCTCACGGCCTCCAACGCCAACGGCAGCAGCACAAAGAGCGTGACGGTGCAAGTGCAGGGCACGGCTTCGGTCCTCCCCTTCGCCGAATCACTGGCGTCGGGCATTCCCGCCACCTGGGGGTTATCAACCCGGACAACGGCACTACCTGGGGCCAGGCCACCAACATCCTGCGCAAGGACGACACCCGCGGCACGGTGGTCGACATGAATTTCTACGACTACGCCGCTTACAAGCAGCGCGACACGTTGCAAACGCCGGCCTTTGACCTACGCAGCCAGCCCCGCGCTTTCCTGCGTTTCGACTTAGCCTACGCCCCGGTGTCGGCCGTGCCCACCGCCAACAACGACTCGTTGGCGGTGGAAGTGTACACAGCCTGCACCAACGTTTCCCTGGGCCGCGTGTACATAAAGTCCGCACTTCTTGGCTTGGGCACAACCCTATTCCGCAACTCTCCCTACGTTCCAACCTCGGCCAGCCAGTGGCGTCAGGAGCAAGTAGACTTGTCAGCTTTCCTCAACCAGCAGGTGTACCTGCGCTTCGTGGCCTTCAACCAGTACGGCAACCACTTGTACTTGTCCAACGTGCGCGTGGAGAACACCGTGCTTGGCACCAAAAATGCCCAAGTCGACTCGCCCGCATTGCAGGCGTACCCCAGCCCGGTGGCCGGGGGCCGCAGCTTGACCATCGAGTTGCCGGCCGTAGCCGGCACGGCCAGCGTGCGCTTGGTTGATGCATTGGGCCGCACCACTTGGCAGGCCGCCGTGCCCCTGAGCCCAACCGGTGCCACCCGCCGCACCTTGCAGGCTCCCTTGGCTTCCGGCCTCTACACGCTGCTCTGCCATACGGCCAACGGCCAACTCCACTCCCGCCGCGTGGTGGTGGAATAACTCCGCGTTTGCTCGGTCACAAAAAAGCCCTCCGGAATCCTCGGAGGGCTTTTTTATTGCTTTGCCTTGTTAAAAAAGAATGCCCTGTATTTGGGCGGAGCGTTAAGCAACATGATTAATGGCGAATAGCAGAGGTGTTTCAGCAACTCCTCCCGCGAGCCAGTAACTAAGCGGCCTTAACACAACGAACTGTCCACCAAGGTATTTCTGCAATAAAGCAAACACTTAAAAATTAAAAATCCCCGCAACCGAAGCCGGTGCGGGGATTTTATTGCTGGATGGCTTCAGGCTAGCCTACCGCGCCTTCGGCCAACACAATTACGTTGTTGCGCAGCACTTCCACCACGCCGCCTTCGATGCGGATGGCTTCGCGGCCAGTCGCGCTGACCAGCGTCACGTTGCCAGACTGAAGAGCGGCAATCAGCGGGGCGTGGTTGTTCAGCACTTCAAACAAGCCATCAGTGCCTGGAAACTGGGCCGACGTCACTTCGCCTTCAAATACCTTACGGTCGGGGGTGATGATTTCTAAATGCATAGTCTGGAGTTGTGAATGTTGAGGGTTGAGTTTGAAAAATCAATTCAACCCTCAACCCTTAAAACTCAACACTTCTTTTACTTGGCTTCGGCAATCAGACGCTCGCCCTTCGTCACGGCA
>DASVTG010000461.1:0-1560 GCA_036387695.1 Hymenobacter sp.
GGGCGCCCCGGGTGCTGCTGCCGCGCCCGCGGGTGGAGGCTTTGCCATCCAGAATGACGCCAATCGAATAGCAGTACGCCTCCGGGTCGATCAGTACGGCACCGTCGATAGCCGTGACCAGGCGCGTGATGAGCGGCGTGAGCGGCACGGGCTCGATGAGGGTGCATTGCAGTTTGAGGCGGTCGGCTTCGGCCAGGGCTTCTGTGGTGATAACAAGCAGGGTGCCGCGCTTCTGCCGACTGGCTTCCACCACCACTTCCCACAGGCGCTCGACTTTGACAGAGTCGGAGAGGGCGAAGGTGCGCCGTAGGTCTTTGCGGAAGCGGCTGCGGTTCAGGCGTGTGCGGGGCAGGCTAGGTAAACCGTAGCTGGCGCGCATGAGTATTTTGCTGTCGTGCTGAAACTCCCAGGCGTAGTGATTGATAAAGCTGACGACGAACAGATCTTCCCGGCTTTCGTCGTATAGGCCGACCTCCCGACCCAGGGCGTACACGTTTTGACCATCAGCCAGCAGACTTACATCGGCAGTTGTCATCTCCAGCAGCTTGCGCACGGCCCGGTAGTCGGTGAGCGGAGTCGGGCAAGTCAGGGCAAAAACTTCCTCCAGGTTAGGATGATGCCGCCGGGCCAGCAGCAGCTTGCCCACACCCTCGGCGCCTTCGTAGCGCAGCGAGGAGATGGTGTTGCACGTATCGAAAAGCTTGGCCGCGCTTGGGTTGACGTTGAGCGCCTGGGCCAGGGTGTCCATCAGCATGCGCCCGGAACCCCGGAGCAGCTCGTCGTTTTCGCGGGGCCGCGTCATCAGGCTGGCGCCCGGCTCGGGCTCCGAGAGCGACTTGCCACATTCCTCACTGAAGCGCATAATGGCCGCCAGCAGCAGCGAAGCCGCCAGTGGCCGCCCATCCAGGTAGTAGCGGTTGGGGTGCAAAGAAGGATACGTCCGCAACGCCCGCCGATCAACCTGCAGGACGGTGACAACATAGAAGGAGCCAACTTCGACCGGCCAGCCGGCAAATGACTGCCGCTTGCTGGTGGACGTATCCAGCACATCCAGCGCTTCTTGCACGGCCATGCGCAGGCTGCGGCCGTGGCGGCGGCGGCGCAGCATACTTTCGCTTAGCACTTCCTGGTCGGGATTAAGCCAAAGCTCTCCTTGTTGCAAGTGGTTACTGCGGGCAATGACGGCCCCGAAGCTGCCAAAGTCGAGGCCGCAGTCAGCCGGTTCCAGACACACGGGCAAAACTGGCTGGCTTTCCTGCTCGACCGGAATGCCAATCAGGATGATGGAAGGGTGTACGTCTTCGTCAAGAGAGCCAAAAAGAGCTTCCGCTAAGAGCTGTGCCGCCTGACGAAACCGCGCCTGGTTGGGCCAGATAGGTAGGTTGGAAACAGGTGCGGGCAGCTGAGGCGCAACGGCAGGAGCGGCAATGAGCGGGAGCGAAGCAAGCATGAGGCAGGGCTATAAACCGATTAAACGCAGACGAACTGACCTGCGATGTGCCTTCTGCTAAAGAATATAATGATCGTACCTAGGATAAGGGGGAGCTTACTCGTTCGGCG
>DASVTG010000462.1:0-2285 GCA_036387695.1 Hymenobacter sp.
TGGCCCCACTAGCCGACGAGTCCTTGATAGCACTGTTAGCCCGCTACGCCACCTATTGCTACCGCAAAATTCCGGGCAAGGGGCCGCTGGCGGCCGGCCTGGGCAATGCCTGCCTGCTGGCCCTCTCGCAAAACGGCCTGCCCGGCGTGGCGGCCCTGGCGCGGGTGCGCAGCAAAATTCGCCAGACCAACACCCAGGAAACCATTGCCCGCTACATCGCCCAGGAATCAGAGAAGCTGGGCGTGAGCCCGGCCGAGATTGAGGACATGGCCGTGCCGGATTTTGGGCTGGAGAACGGCCGGCTGGAAGAAACATTCGGCGACTACACGGCCACACTCCTCCTAGCTGAGGGCAAGGCCGAAGTGCAGTGGCAGAAAGCCGGCAAACCCCTCAAGAGCGCCCCTGCGGCCCTCAAAGCCACCCACGCCGACGAGCTAAAGGAGCTGAAAGCCGCCCAAACCCAGGCCCAGCAAACCTACAGCACCCAGCGCGACCGCCTCGACCGCAGCTTCGTGGACGAGCGCCGCATGCCCTGGCCCTGGTTTGCGCAGTATTATTTCAGCCACGGGCTGCTGAGCGAGCTGGCCCGCCGGCTCATCTGGCGCCTGCACTACCCCGACGGCACCCACCAGGACGCCCTGTGGGTGCGCGAGGCCTGGCACAACGTGCGCGGCCAGCCCCTGCCCGACCCCGCCGCCGATGCCGAAACCGTGCAGCTCTGGCACCCGCTGCTCGCGCCGCCCGCCCAGGTGCTGGCCTGGCGCGAGCTGCTGGAGCGCAACCAGCTGCGCCAGCCGCTGAAGCAGGCGTTCCGGGAAGTGTACCTGCTCACGCCGCCCGAGGAGCGCACCGCCACCTACTCCAACCGCATGGCCGCGCACCTCCTCAAGCAGCACCAATTCAACTCCCTGGCCAAGCTGCGGGGCTGGCGCTACCGCCTGCTCGGGGCCTACGACAAGGGCTACGACTCCGAAATTGCCCGCCTGCCCCTGCCCGCCCACGGCCTCACGGCCGAGTACTGGGTGAGCGAGGTGCAGGCCGACGGCGAGTGGAACGACACCGGCATCTACCACTACGTGAGCACCGACCAGGTGCGCTTCACGCGCGGCGAGGCGCCGGTGCCGCTGCCCGAGGTGCCGCCGCTGGCCTTCTCCGAGGTGATGCGCGACGTGGACCTGTTCGTGGGCGTGGCCTCGGTGGGCAACGACCCGCAGTGGCGCGACAACGGCGGCCTGGCCCAGTTCCGCAACTCCTGGGAAAGCTACAGCTTCGGCGACCTGAGCGAGGTGGCCAAGTCGCGCAAGCTGGCCCTGGAACGGCTGGTGCCCCGCCTGAAAATCGGCCAGGTGAGCGAAATCAAGGGCAATTTTCTGGTGGTGAAGGGCCACCGCCATACCTACAAAATTCACCTGGGCAGCGGAAATATTTTGATGGAGCCCAACGACCAATACCTGTGCATTGTGCCCGACCGCTCCGCCAAAACCCTGGGCACCGGCGCCGTTTTCCTGCCCTTCGAAGGCGACGCCGTGCTCTCCATCATCCTCAGCAAGGCCCAGCTGCTGATGGACGACGACAAAATCACCGACGCCACCATCCTGCGCCAGCTGTGAGCCCACGCCTGCCCATGAGCCCAGCCATGCTTGCCCAAATCCAGCAGCTGGGAGGACGCACCGACCAGGTCAAGGGCCAGTCGCTGGCGGCTGATTTGCTGGCCATTACCTTCGGCACGGTGCTCTATCCCCGGCCTACCGACACGCCCTGGGCCAGCGCCGCCGACGCCGAGCCGATTGCGGGGCTCAACAAGGTGGTGGAAGCCAACCGGGCCCTGTTGGCGACTGACCAGCCTGCCTTTTACCAGCACATTGCTGACCATTTTTACCGCCTCACGGAGGCCCCTCACGGCCAGGTGTTTTTCCGGCCTGGCTGGTTCACGCCCTTCCGCCCCAACACGCCCGACTACACCGAATGGAACGACCATTTCACCGACCCCGATGAAGTGGACTTGAGCGCGGTGTACGCCGTCACGCAAGACCCCACCCCGGACTTCATTTTCCTGGCCCACAGCTACGGATTTCCGGATACCTACTTCGTTTGCCTTTCCGACCCCAACCCGGCCAACCCCACGGTGTTCGGCACCGACCACGAAGAATTTTTCAGCGCGATTACCCACGAAGGCTCATTGGAAGCCTTCTGGCGGCGCTTCATGCCCAAGGAAGAACTGCTGGCCCGAATCCAGCAGCAGCTGGCGCGTTGAGGCCGGCCTCTTTACTTACACCCACACCATG
>DASVTG010000463.1:0-3519 GCA_036387695.1 Hymenobacter sp.
GTCCCCGCGCCGTCAGGTAATGCTTGAACGGCGCGGAGACGCGAACTACAAAGTTCGCGCTACTTCTTGCGCCCTTACCTTTGCGGCGCGTTCCGAGGACCGGGACGCGCTTTTGCATTCCCATGACTGAAAGAGAAGTTCGGGTGCGCTTTGCGCCCTCGCCCACCGGGCCGCTGCACATTGGCGGCGTGCGCACTGCGCTCTACAACTACCTGCTGGCCCGCAAGCTGGGCGGCAAAATGCTCCTCCGCATCGAGGACACCGACCAGAACCGCTTCGTGCCCGGCGCCGAAGAGTACATCCTCGAAGCCCTGGCCTGGTGCGGCATCGTCATCGACGAAGGCCAGGGCGTGGGCGGCCCGCACGGCCCCTACAAGCAGAGCGAGCGCAAGCCCATGTACAAGCAGTACGCCGACCAGCTCATCGCCGACGGCCACGCCTACTACGCATTCGACACGCCCGAGGAGCTGGACGCCATGCGCGCCCGCCTGCAAGCCGCCAAGGTGCCCAACCCGCAGTACAACAGCATCACCCGCGCCCAAATGCGCAACTCCCTTACCCTGCCCGAGGACGAGGTGAAGCAGCTGCTCGACAGCGGCGCCCAATACGTCATCCGCCTGAAAGTGCCGCGCAAAGAGGAGGTACGCTTTCAGGATTTGATTCGCGGCTGGGTGGTGGTGCATTCTTCAGCCATCGACGACAAAGTGCTGATGAAGTCGGACGGCATGCCAACCTACCACCTGGCCAACATCGTGGACGACCATTTGATGGAGATTTCGCACGTCATTCGCGGCGAGGAATGGCTGCCTTCGGCGCCGCTGCACGTGCTGCTCTACCGCTATTTGGGCTGGGAGAAGACCATGCCGCAATTTGCCCACTTGCCTCTGCTGCTCAAGCCCGACGGCACCGGCAAACTCAGCAAGCGCGACGGCGACCGCCTCGGTTTCCCGGTGTTTCCGCTGGAGTGGCACGGCATCGACGGCGAAACCGGCGAGCCCACCCTGAGCGCCGGCTACCGCGAAAGCGGCTACCTGCCCGAGGCCTTGGTCAACTTCCTGGCTTTCCTGGGCTGGAACCCGGGCTCGCAGCAGGAAATCTTTTCGATGGACGAGCTGATTCAGGCTTTCTCCATTGAGCGGGTGAGCAAGTCGCCGGCCAAGTTCGACCAGAACAAGGTGAAGTGGTTCAACGAGCACTACCTGCGCGCCAAGCCCGATGCCGAACTGGCGCCCTACCTGCTCACTGCCTTGGCCGAGCACAACATTGCCTGCTCCCAGGAAAAAGCCGAGCAAATCGTGGGCGTGATGAAGGAGCGGGTGAGCTTCCCCAACGACTTCTGGCAGGAAGCCAAGTATTTCTTCCAAGCCCCCACGGAGTACGACCAAGCGGTGGTGAGCAAGAAATGGAACCCACAGGTGAGTGCCGTTTTGGCCGCCTACGCCGATGCCTTGCCCGCCGACTCAGAGCCCAGCGCGAATGCCGAGGTGGTAAAGGCCATTTTTAATCAGACCGTGGAAGCCCAGGGCATGAAACCCGGCCAGGTGTTGCAAACCCTGCGCGTGGCCGTCACCGGCGGCGCCGCCGGACCGGACCTGTTCGAAACGCTCGCAATCCTGGGCACCGGCGAAGTGGCCGCGCGCCTGCGGGCAGCGGTGAGTCGGCTCGACGCCGCGGCGTAGCGGGCAGTAGATTACTAAACCCTTGTTTGAGTCCGCGCCGTACTGAGTAGGGCGCGGACTCGTGCTTTATAAGCAAGCGCTGCCCATTCGCTGGTTACTCATTGTTCATTGCTCATTGATAATTGCCTTCCCGTCATGGCCAAGAAACCCGTTAAGCCCAAAGCCAAGCCCGACCCCGACAAAAAAGCCCGTGTTCACAAAGAGCTGGAGGGGTTTGAAATCGGCGTGAATCCGCTGGGCGAAATCACCTCCAACTACAGCATCGAGCAAATCAACCAGTTTTTGGGCCGCCACGTGCGCGACAAAAAACTGGTGGACCGTGCCGGTCAATTCGGCGAAAAGCCCGCCCCCGACGAAACCGAGGACGAGGCCTTTCCCATCGCCGACGCCGAGCATTCCCCCGAGCCCGAAGAAACCGAAGAGGATTTCATGAAGCGCACGAGCCACGAGGCCAAGCGCAAAAAAGCCGTGGGCGACCCCGACAAAGAAGCCGCCGAAACCCGCAAAGAGCTGCCGCTGGACGAGTAGTAGACGCAGTGGCTGAAGGCTGGCCCGCGAGCGCTAGATAGTGTTGGTTGTGCCGGTGCGCCGGCCGCGCTCAAAAGTCTCGACTTTGATGAGCTGGCCGCCTTGGTAGGTTTCCGTGCGGCTCGGTTTGCCGCCAATGTACTCTTCCACTCGGCTCAGCTGGCCGTTTTCGAAGCTTTCGGCACGCGTAATTGTCCCATCGGTATAGGTTTGAACCGCCGTTACCTGGCCGTCTTCGGCGTAGCTGGTCCACGGCCCAAACCAGTAGAACCGCGCGCCTTTGGCCCCGGTCACCCACTGCGCTTTGCCCTTGCGGGCCACTTTGCCGCTGGGGTACCAATAAGTTACGTCGCAGAAGCCTTCCTTGCCATATACCTCGGAGTGGTCCAAGGCGCCAGTGGACGAGTAATAGTTGAACGTGCGCACCGGCCGGCCGTGCCGGTACTGGCCCGTTGTGAACGGCTCCTTTTTATCGGAATCGTGATAGGTGCGCCAGCGGCCTTTGGCCAAGCCGTGCCGGTCGCTGCGGTTGGGCTTCCAAAAGCCGCGGTCGGCAGGGCCCGAGGATGCGCATGCGCCCAGCATCAGCGCAACGGAGGGAAGCAAAACCAGTTGGAGAAAACGCATGGGCAGAGAGCGTTGAGGTTAACTATGAAGTTAGTTGATTTCGTTTTCCCAAACGATGCCCGCCGGAAAATTGTGCCGAGCAAAGCCCGCTTTTGTTCATTTGTGAAATATTGAAGCGGCGCTATCTTTGACTGCATCAACCTTTCCCATTCGCTCAAGCTATGATTTCGCACGACGTTGACTACCGCATTCTGGGTTCCGACATTCAGGTTTTGGAAGTGGAGCTAGACCCCAACGAAACCGTCATTGCCGAAGCCGGCGCCATGGTGTACATGGACGAAGGCATTGGGTTTGAAACCAAAATGGGCGACGGCTCCGAGCCCGACCAAGGCCTGATGAGCAAGCTGTTCTCGGCCGGAACCCGGCTTATCACGGGTGAGTCGCTGTTTCTCACGCACTTCACCCACCGCGGCGGCTACGGCAAAAGCCGGGTTGACTTCTCGGCTCCTTACCCAGGCACCATCATCCCCATCAACCTGAGCGATTTGCCCAACGGCCTCATCGTGCAGAAAGACGGCTTCCTGGCCGCCGCGCGGGGCACCAAAATCAGCCTGCATTTCAACCAAAAGTTTGGGGCTGGCTTGTTCGGCGGCGAGGGCTTCATTTTGCAGAAGCTCACCGGCGACGGCAAGGCTTTTGTGCACGCTGGCGGCACCATCATCGAAAAAAAGCTCAACAACGAGTT
>DASVTG010000464.1:0-2899 GCA_036387695.1 Hymenobacter sp.
CAGCACCACCCGCATGGAGCGCCGCACGCGTTGGACGTATTGCAGCGGCGTGCACGACTGCTTCTACGACGACGTGCTGACGCTGGCCTCGCGGAGCCTGACCAACCAGCAAAAGCACGTGGACGAAGTGCTGAACTACGACCTGCAGGCCGTGGTGGACTACGACCCCCGCGTGCTGCTGGGCTGGGAGGCCGAAGTGTACGCCATCGACCTGGCCGAGGGGCTGACGCAGGCCCGCGACGCCGTGCAGGAGCGCGAAGAAGAAGCCTGCTCCAAGCTGCTGGGCGGCGACACCCAGCGCGGCCTGGACGTGGCCACCACGCTCAGCAACGAGTCGTTCAAGCACCTGCTGCTGCCCCTGTGGCTTTGCGCCTACACCTACCGCGGCAAGCTCTACCATTTCCTGGTGAACGGGCAAACCGGCACGGTGAGTGGCTCCCGGCCCCTCTCCTTCTGGAAGGTGCTGCTGCTGGTGCTGTTTGGGCTGCTGGTGGCGGGGGTGGCGTTCTACTTCTGGAATGATTCCCATTCGGGCGTCACGGTGAATGGTCATTTCGAGTACCAGCCGTAACCTCCTCCCTACTTTTGCCGGGAACAAAGCAAGGCTGCCTTGCTCCGAACCCCCTATCAATCTTCGGCTGCCAACTGGTGCTCACTGAGTTGCGCGCTGCGTGCGGCCGGCCGCTCCTATGAACGCCTTCCGATTTCCTCACCCACTGGTCCTGCTGGTGGGTTTTATCATGCTGGCCGCCGCGCTGAGCTACGTCCTGCCCGCCGGCCAGTTTGCCCGCCAGAAAAACGAAGCCACCGGCCGCGAAGTGGTGGTGCCCGGCTCCTACCAGCGCGTGGCTGCTACCCCGGTGAGCCCCCTCGACATGCTGGTCGACATCCCCAAGGGCATGGCCGATGCGGCGGGCGTCATCTTCCTGATTTTCCTGGCCGGCGGTGCCTTCACCGTGCTCGACCAAACGGGCGCCCTGCGCCACGGCGTGGACTGGCTGCTGGCCCGCGCCCACGGCCGCGAGGTGCTGGTGATTCCCGTGGTGAGCTTGCTGTTTGCCACCATGGGCGCGCTGGAAAACATGGGCGAAGAAATTGTGCCCCTGGTGCCCGTGCTGCTGGTGCTGATGCGGCGGCTGGGCTACCCGGTCATCACGGCGGTGGCGGCCAGCATTGGGGCGGCCATTGTGGGGGCGGCCTTCAGCCCAATAAACCCGTTCCAGGTGGGCATTGCCCAGAAGCTGGCGCAGCTGCCGCTGCTCTCGGGCGGGGGCTACCGGCTGGCCTTCCTGCTGCCGGCGGTGGCGCTTTGGATTGCGGGCACCATGCGCCACGCCATCCGCCACCGCGTGGCGCCCGACGTAACCGTGGCCGACGTGGCGGCCGACGCGGCGGGAGGCACCCGCCACGGCCTGGTGCTGCTGTTGCTGCTGGTCATGTTCAGCATTTTCGGCTACGGCGTGGTGGCCCTGGGCTGGGACTTCGACCAGATGGGCGCGCTGTTTTTTGTGCTGGGCGTGGGGGCTGGTTTGCTGGGCGGCTTGGGCGTGTCGGGCACGGCCGAGGGCTTCGTCACGGGCTTTCGGGACATTGCCTTTTCGGCCCTGCTCATTGGGTTTGCCCGCGCCATTTTCGTGGTGCTGGAGCAGGGCCACATCGTGGATACCATTGTGCAAGGCATGTCGGCCCCGCTGGCCAATTTGCCGGTCACGTTTTCGGCCCTGGGCATGATGGCGGTGCAAACCGCGCTGCACCTGCCCGTGCCCAGCGTGAGCGGGCAGGCCACGCTCACCATGCCCCTCTTCGCGCCCTTGGCCGATTTGATTGGCATGTCGCGCCAAGTGGTGGTGCTGGCGTTTCAGTACGCGGCCGGGCTGTGCGAGCTCATCACGCCCACTAACGGCTCGCTGCTGGCCATGCTGGCCATTTGCGGCGTGCGGTTCGACCAGTGGCTACGGTTTGTGTGGCCGCTGTACGCGCTGCTGCTGGGGCTGGGCGTGGTGGGCGTGGTGGCCGGCATTTGGCTGGGCGTGTGACGCGAAGCGCCTAATCGGCGCGCAACTCACCGGCTGCGAAAACCCGCGCCAATTTGCGCTTGCGCTCCACAATCTGAAACGAAGCGGTGTCGGTGGCTTCGTCCCAGAACACGTCGGACACGTGCCCGAAGTGGCGGTACTGGCCCGGCTGGGGCGTCACTTCCTCCACGGAATCGCCGAAGCTGAACTTGGGCTTGTGGTAAATTTCCTTGAACAGCTCGGGCCGCACCAGGAACTGCTGCTCGTCGTAGCGAATGGTGAGCCACTCCCCTTCCTCGTCTTCGCCGATTTTCTCGAACAGCTTGCCCACCGGCTCCAGCAGCTCAAATGAGCGGCGGTTGGCGGGGTGCACGTAGCGGAAGCCGTATTCGGGCGACCACCCATAAAGACCAAAAACAACGGGTTTGGGACGGGGCATAAGTGAAAGAAAAACGGGCAAAGGTTACCTGTAAAACCCCGAAAGGCCCGCCAAAGTTGCCCAAAACCTTGCGTTAGCCCGCTTCCGAAGCCGCGGGCTGGTGCTGGGCTACGTGCGCCAGCAGCTCGTCGCGGCGGGTGGCGCCCTGGTGCAGGTGGGCGAAGGAAATGCGGCGGGACTGGCCGTTGGGGTGGCGCACCAGCACGTCGGCGGGGCCGTCGGCCTCCACGGCGGCCAGGTCGGCCCAGCCCAGGGCGTGGGCGCGGCCCAGGCGCGTGGTGCGCACCGCAAAGCCGTCCGGGTGCAGGTGCAGAAACCGCCGGCCGTCCATTTTCTTCATGCGGAAGGCCATGACCACGAACATGACGGCCAGCGCGGCGTACAGCAACGGCAGAATCAGGGTTTTGTGCGGCTTTCCGGCCAGCTCCGCCTCGTGGTGGCGGTG
>DASVTG010000465.1:0-16057 GCA_036387695.1 Hymenobacter sp.
TCCAAAAGAAGCAGCTGGGCGGGGTTCCGCAGTAGCATGGCAACGGCTCCGTTCTACTTCTTCAACAACCGCTCGTCAAAATGGAACGGTGTTGCGTCGAGCAGCTGCACGGCCGCAAAGTCGGGGTGCTTGGGGTTGAGCAGGAGGTTGTGTTCGTCGGGCATCACCACGGAGGGCACGCGCAAGGCCGCGCTGCGCTGGTTTTGTAGCCACAGCGTACCTATTTGGGCGGTGGCGTAGGGCTGGGACAGGCGTTGCCAGTCGGTGGGCAGTTGGTCGGCCGTAAGCTCTAATCGGCTCACGGTGTCGGGCACGTCCAGGCGCATCATGAACATGTCGTCGGGCAGGGCGCTGGATGGCAAATGCACGAGGCTTTCCATGGCGGCCAGCGACCGGCTCTCGGCGGTGTAGAGCAGGGCGTTGCCGGGCAAGTTCCACCGGCCGCCGAACAGGTGAGCGCCCCAGCCGCTGAGGTCGTAGCGTCGGTTTTCGCGCGCCAGGCGAAAAACTTCCATTGATTTAGCCGAAAACGCCGTGCTCGATGCGGCCCAGCACGTCGCGCAGCATGCGAATGCCAACCGTAGAAGTAATAAAATCCACCGCCTTGCGGCCGCCCAAAGCGGGAATGTGCGAATCCATCCAGATTTTGAATTTCTCCTCGCCGAATAAGTCAAACCCTTCGGCGTAGAGCGTGGCCAGCTGCACCAGCCGGTCGGTGGCGTCGGCCTTGAGGCGCTGCTCCGGGGCGTAGCGCTGCAGGGTGCGGACCGACAAGTCGACTGCGGCGGCCAGCACCGGCAGCGGCAACTCCGAGCGTTGAGCCAAGTGGTCGAGCGCGCGCCGACGCAGGCCGTGCTGTATCATGTCGACCAGCTGCAGGTCGTTGGTCAGCGGCTCGCCCACGACCGAGGGGCCGCCCAGAAGTTCAAGAAAGGGATATGGAGCCATTTGCTGAATCAATGAATGGTGAATTATAAAGTCAGCGCGCCACTCAAGTGGTGAACCCGGGCTCATCAATTTGCGACAACTGACGTGAAGATAACGACAAATGTCGTCAAAATGATTTTGTTGCGAACTGACCATAAACCAGAAAGCCGCTTCCTATTGCTGGAAGCGGCTTTCTGGTCGAAAAATAAGGTATCTACAACGCCTTGATTGCCTGTTCCAAAGCGGTAATTTTTGCTTCGGCATCGGCCAGTTTCTGGCGCTCGCGCTCAAGCACGTCGGGCTTGGCGTTGGCGGCGAACTTCTCATTGCCCAGCTTGCGCTGCACCGACTCACGAAATCCCTGGGCGTATTCCAGCTCCTTTTCGAGGCGGGCGCGCTCGGCAGCCACGTCGATGTGGCCTTCCAAGGGAATAAAGAATTCGCTGCCACCCAGCACGAAGCTCACCGACGCAGCGGGGCCAGCGTCGGCAAAGGTCACCTCCGAAATGCTGCCCAGCTTGCGGATGATGCCGTCATAATCGGTGATTAACGCGGGCTCATCGGTTTTGGCCACCAGGGTCAGCGGCTTGTTGGGCCCCAGGTTTTTCTGGTTGCGCACGGCACGGATGCCGGCCACCACGGCCAGGGCTTTGTCCATGTTGGCCACTACTTCGTGGCTGTTGGCAGGCGCCACGGCACGGGGCCACGGGGCCACGCACACGTAGTCGCGGGGGCCGCGCTCGGCCAGCTCGTGCCACAGCTCTTCGGTGATGAAGGGCATGAAGGGGTGCAGCAGCTTGAGCAGGGTTTCGAGGTAGGCCGTGGTGTGGCGCAGCGTTTCGGCGTCGATGGGGTGCTGGTAGGTGGGCTTCACCATTTCCAGGTACTGGGCGCAGAAGTCGTCCCACACCAGCTTGTACACCGTCATCAGGGCGTCGCTCATGCGGAACTTCTCGAAATGGTCGTCGAGCTCCACAATGGCGGCCTGCAGCTTGGCGTTGAACCACGTCACCGGCGTTGAGTTGGCGAAGGGCAAGCTGGCGTCCACGGCCCAGCCTTTCACGAGGCGGAAAGCATTCCAGAGCTTGTTGGAGAAGTTGCGGCCCTGCTCCACAAGCTTCATGTCGAACAACAAGTCATTGCCCGCCGGCGCGGAGAACAGCATGCCGGTGCGCACGCCGTCGGCGCCGTACTGGGCGATGAGCTCCAAAGGGTCGGGCGAATTGCCGAGCTGCTTGCTCATCTTGCGGCCCTGGGCGTCGCGCACGATGCCGGTGAGGTACACGTTTTTGAATGGCACCTCTTTGCGGTATTCCAAGCCGGCCATAATCATGCGGGCCACCCAGAAAAACAGGATGTCCGGGCCCGTCACCAGGTCGTTGGTGGGGTAGAAGTAGTTGATGTCGGCGTTGTCGGGGTCTTTGAAGCCGTCGAACACCGAAATTGGCCACAGCCACGACGAAAACCAGGTATCGAGCACGTCCTCGTCCTGGCGCAGGTCCGAAAGCTGCAGGTCGGCGTTGCCACTTTGGGCGCGGGCTTGCACCAGCGCGGCCTCGGCGGTGAGGGCCACCACGAAAGTGCCATCGGGCAGGTAGTAGGCCGGAATCTGCTGGCCCCACCACAGCTGGCGCGAGATGCACCAGTCGTGCACGTTTTCCATCCAGGCCCGGTACATGTTCTTGAACTTGGGCGGGTGCAGCTTGATGGTGTCGTTCTCCACCACTTCCAACGCGGGCTTGGCCAGGTGCTCCATCTTCAGGAACCACTGCAGGCTGAGCTTGGGCTCAATCACCGCTTTGGTGCGCTCCGACGTTTGCACGATGCTGGCGTATTCCTCAATTTTCTGGAGCAAGCCGGCCTCCTGCAAGTCCTTGGCAATCTGCTTGCGCGCCGCAAACCGGTCCTGGCCCACGTACAGCACCGCTTTCTCGTTGAGCGTGCCATTATCAGCCAAGATATCAATCACGGGCAGGTTGTGTTTCACGCCCAGCTCGTAGTCGTTCAGGTCGTGCGCGGGCGTCACTTTCAGCGCGCCGGTGCCAAAATCCGTGGACACGTACTCGTCGAAAATCACCGGGATTTCGCGGCCCAGCAGCGGAATGCGCACCTGGGCGCCGGCCAGGTGGGCGTAGCGCGGGTCGGTGGGGTTCACGGCCACGGCCACGTCGGCCATGATGGTCTCGGGCCGCGACGTGGCCACGGTCAGAAACTGGCCCTCCTGCCCCACTACGGCGTAGTTGAGGTAGTACATTTTGGCCTGCACGTCCTTGGCAATCACCTCCTCGTCGGAAATGGCGGTGCGGCCTTCGGGGTCCCAGTTCACCATGCGCACGCCGCGGTAAATCAGGCCTTTGTTGTACAAGTCCACAAAAACCCGCAGCACGGCCTCGGTCAGTTCCGGCTCCATGGTGAAGCGGGTGCGGTCCCAGTCGCAGGAGGCACCGAGCTGCTTGAGCTGCTCCAAGATGATGCCCCCGTACTTCTCCTTCCACTCGAAGGCGTGGGCCAGGAATTGCTCGCGGGTAAGGTCGGTTTTGGCAATGCCCTGCTCCTTCAGCAAGGCCACCACCTTGGCTTCGGTGGCGATGCTGGCGTGGTCGGTGCCGGGCACCCAGCACGCCTCCTTGCCCTGCATGCGGGCGCGGCGCACCAGCACGTCCTGAATGGTGTTGTTCAGCATGTGCCCCATGTGCAGCACGCCCGTCACGTTGGGTGGCGGGATAACCACGGTGTAGGGTATCTTCTTGGGGTTGGGCGAAGCCTTGAAAAAGCCCAGGTCCTGCCAACGTTGGTACCATTTGGCTTCAACGTCGGTGGGCGAATAGGTGGTGGCGAGGGACATGATTGGGAATTGGGTATTTCGGCAAAGGTACGTTTCGATGATTCCATCCTTCATCCGCTGCGGACTGCGTGGGTGCAAGGGAAAATCAGGACAAAAAAAGGCCGCTTCTGGTGGAAGCGGCCCAGGTGGCAAGCAAAACGGTGCTTACGCGGCAATGTGCAGCCACTCTTTCTTTTCCAGCAGTCGCTCGCGGGTTTCGCGGTAGTCGGGGTCGTCCACGCAGCAGTCCACGGGGCAGACGGCGGCGCACTGGGGCTCCTCGTGAAAGCCCACGCACTCGGTGCACTTGTCCGACACGATGTAGTAATACTCGTCCGAAACCGGGGTTTGGGGCGCCGTGCCCGACACCACGGCCCCGTCGGCGGTGGCCACTTCTTTCAGGCTGGTGCCGTCGGCCCAGCGCCACTGGGCGCCGCCTTCGTAAATGGCGTTGTTGGGGCATTCCGGCTCGCAGGCACCGCAGTTGATGCACTCGTCGGTTATCATGATGGCCATGGGGCGTCGGGGTTCAGGTGTTGAAGGGAAACCAAAGTAGAACGAGCAGGCTTTACGTAAAACCCTCAAGCCGCGCCGTTCTTTGGGCGCACAAAATTAACCAACAACGGCCGGGTTTGCACGGTTTCGCCCAATTTTACGGGCTACTTGGCTGTTAGGGGCCCTCAACTGGGTTCGCCCGCTTCCTTTTCCATGAATCATTCCGAACGTTTGGCTGCTTTTGTGGCCCTGGGCCAACGCCTCGCCACCATTTCTCCCGATGAATTGACCGCGCTAGCGGCCCGCGCCCGCAACCAGAACGCCTGGTTTGACGAGCCCAGCGTGAGGGCCGCCGTGGCCGGCCTGGCGCACCTGCTGGCCGAGGAGCCGCTGCGCCATTGGGCCGCCCGCTACCCGCCCGAGCCCACCACCGTGCACCGCATTGGCGTGGTGATGGCCGGCAACATCCCCCTGGTGGGCTTCCACGACTTGCTTTGCGTGCTCGTCAGCGGGCACGTGCTGCTGGCCAAGCTCAGCGCCGACGACACCGTGCTCATGACCTGGCTGATGGAAGAGCTGACCCGCATTGAGCCGCGCTTCCGGGAAGCCATGCAGGTGCTGCCCCGGCTGAATGCGGCCGATGCGTTCATTGCCACCGGCTCGGACAACACGGCGCGCTACTTTGAATTTTATTTTGGCAAAAAGCCCCACCTCATTCGGCGCAACCGCACGAGCATTGCCGTGCTGACCGGCGAAGAAACGCCAGAAGAACTGGCTCGGCTGGGGCCCGACATTTTTCAGTACTACGGCTTGGGCTGCCGCAACGTGAGCAAGCTGTTTGTGCCCACGGGCTACAATTTCGTGCCCCTGCTCGACGCGCTGCAAACCTGCGAAGGCGTAATCCACCACCACAAGTACAACAACAACTACGACTACAACAAGAGCATTCTGCTGGTGAACCGGGTGCACCATTACGACAACGGGTTCTTTCTCATCAAGCAGGACCCCAAGCTGGTTTCCCCCATTTCGATGGTTTACTACGCGGAATACGCCAGCGAAATTGACCTGGTGGACCAACTAACCGACGTGGCCGCGCAAACCCAGTGCGTGGTTTCGGCGGGGGCCCGGTTTGCGGGCAGCCTGCCGTTTGGGCAGGCGCAGTCGCCCGGCGTGGCCGAATACGCCGACCGGGTGGACACCATGGAATTTCTAGCTCAACTGCCGTAGTTTGCCGGTAGAAAGGCTAAACCGTGAGGAAAGGCTTCGCGTTGTACACGGTACCCCCAGGCACTGTTGCCGTGGGGTTTTCTTAGCGTTACCCAATTTTTGCACCATGTCCTTTCAGCTCACCTCCTCCCCCGTTGAAATCGTTGAAAAAGAAGACGTGTACCGGCTGCGCTTTCCGCACGACGACGTGCTGACCGACGCCTCGGCCCGCCAGCACCGGCGCGCCGAGGCCGACCGCGCCGTCACCCTCGGCAACGCGTACCACGGCAAGCTGGACATCTATTTCCAAACCGCCGACGGCAGCGCAAAACGGGTGAGCACCACGGTGTGGGCCGCCGATGCCGACCACCTCACACTCAAATCGGGCGCCTTGCTCCCGCTGCGCGCGGTGCTGGGCTTCGATTTTTACTAGAGCAACTGCAGGGTGCGCGCTATCATGGCATCGACCACGGCGCTGGCGTTTTCGGCAAATTCGCCCGTGCTGCGGTTGGCCACAATGGCGTTGAGCGAAAGCACCTCGTGGCCGAGCAAGCGGCCCAAGGCATAATAACCGGCCGTTTCCATCTCAAAGTTGCTGAGCCGGAAATCTCCTTCTGCGCTTTGGTGGTGGAAGTTTTGCAGGCGCGCCATGTAATCGGGCTGCCGCAAGTCGAGGCGCAGGCTGCGGCCCTGCGGGCCGTAGAAGCCGGGGCAGGTAAGGGTGTTGCCCATTAGCAAGCCGGCGCCCAGCTGCTCGCGCAGCAGGTCGGAGCCGCGCACGACGTAGGGAGCAAACGGAAGGTCCAGCGACTGTTGCAGCTCGGTGGCAATTTCCGTTTCCAGCCCGGTTTCCACCAGCGGGTAGAACTGCATGAGGCTATCCAAGCCCACGGCATGCTCGGTGGCGAGCACGGAGCCGATGGGCACATCGGGTTGCAAGCTGCCGCTGGTGCCCAGCCGGATGATGCGCAAACTCAGGCGCTCCCCGGCCGGGCGCACCGTACGGGCCATGAAATCGATGTTGACCAACGCGTCCAACTCGTTCATCACGATGTCGATGTTGTCGGTGCCCATGCCGGTGCTCAGCACCGTGAGGCGCTTGCCGCGGTAGTAGCCCACGTGCGTCACAAACTCGCGGTGCACGCCTTCGAACTCCACCGAATCAAAATGCCGGCTCACCTGCGCCACCCGGGCGGGGTCGCCCACGGTGAGGATGGTGTCGGAAATGTGGTCGGGCAGCAGGTTGAGGTGGTAAATGCTGCCGTCGGGATTGAGGATGAGTTCGGAGGAAGGAATCATATTTTTGAATAATTTTGGGTTTTAAGGGTTGAATGGTGAGTGAAAAGTGGCTTCACTCACCATTCAACCCTTAACATTTAACACTCCCATAGGACGCCAGGCCTTGGGCAGGGTTGTAGTGGTTGCTGAGTTTGGGGTAAGCACCGGTGCCGTCGTACGGGCGTTTGTCGGGGTGGGCGGCGCACTCCGCGGAGCAGGCACCTTGCAGTTGCTCGCCGCAGCTTTCGCAGAGCGGCAAGTGGGCGTTGCAGTGCGGGTTGGCGCAGTTCACCAGGCGGTTGCTGGGGTGCTGGCAGTGTTGGCAGCGCGAAATCACGGTGGGGTTCACGCGGTTCACGTCCACGGCCACCCGGTTGTCGAACACGTAGCACTGGCCATCAAAGTCTTCGCCGCCCACCTCAATCCCGTACTTGATGATGCCGCCGTGCAGCTGGTACACGTTTTCGAAGCCTTGCTCCAAAAGAAAAGCGCTGGCTTTTTCGCACTTCACGCCGCCGGTGCAGTACGTCAGAATCTTCTTGTCTTTGAATTCTTTCAGCTTTTCTACCCGTTCGGGGAAGTCGCGGAAGTTTTCCATGTCCAGCGTCACGGCGTTTTTGAAGCGGCCCAGGTTGTACTCGTAGTCGGAGCGCACGTCCACCACCACCACGTCGTCCCGGTCCTTGAGCGCTTTGAACTCTTCCGGCGACAGGTGCTGGCCGGTTTTCTCGTGGGGCCGCACGTGGCGCAGGCTGCTGTGCACTATTTCCGGTTTCACGCGCACGTGCAGCTTTTGGAAAGTGTGCGCCGGCACCTCGTCAATCTTAAACTCCAACGCAGCGAAGCGGGGGTCGGCTTTGACGGCGGCCATGTAGCGGGCGCAGTTTTCTGCGGTACCCGACACGGTGCCGTTCAATCCCTCAGCGGCCACAATGATGCGGCCGCGCAAGTCCAGCTCCAGGCACAGGCGGTGGTGCTCTTCGCGGAATTGCTCGGGGTTTTCCAGCGGCGTGTAGCAGTAATAAAGAAGAACCTGATACATAGGGAATTCTGAGTTTTAAGGGTTTAGTTTTGAATGCTTTAGCGCCTGACTCGGCCACGTTAAAACACATCAGGTAACCAAAAAACCAACCCTCATCATTCAACATTTCTTAAACTTTAACCGCCGGGTTGCCAAACACGGTCTGCCCGTTTGGCACATCGGCCACCACCACCGAGCCGGCACCCACACGGGCCTTCTCGCCGATTTTGACCCCGGCCACCACCACCGCGCCGGCCCCAATGAAGGCCAGGGCGCCCACCTGCACGTCGGCGCCCAGCAAAGCGCCGCTGCCCAATTGGGCGTAGTCGCCCACGGTGGCGCGGGCCTCCACCACGGCGTTGGCGCCCACCAGGCAGCCATCGCCCAGGGTGGCCGTGGCGGCCACCACGGCGTTGGGCCCAATGTAGTTGCCGTGGCCCAAGGTGGCATGAGCGGCCACGCTGGCCCGCTGGTGAATGGCGTTGACGGGGACGGCTTCGTACTCGGTGCGCAGCATCTGGGTCAGGCTGCGGCGGCTGGCGGTGTCGTCGGTGGCCACAAATACTTCGCACTTCTTGCCCAGCAGCTTGAGCAGTTCGCCGTCGTCGGTGTTGCCCATCACGGGCACGTCGAGGAGTTCGGTGCCTTGCAGCTTTTTGTCGTCGTCGAGCAGGCAATACACCACGATGTCGTTGGAATGAAATGCTTCGAGGGCGGAGGTGCCAACGGTTTGGGCACCAAGAATAATGACGGGATTTTCCATGGAGGAGGTCGGGGTGGCGTTCGTGGCAACAGATGGTTCTGCTGGAACGCGAACGAAGCGCAAAGTTACGCCCGCCTCCGGCCCGACCGGTCTTATAAAGGCAAGCAATTCAGCTTAGGCCTGTTTATGCCAGCGGCTCAGCCCCAGCCAGGAAATCACCTTGGCCGCGTAGTCGTTTTGCAGCACCAACAGCAGGAAAAAAGGCAACAAGTCATTTCGGTAGCGGTTGAGCGAACCTAAGTTGGGAGTGGTCAATCCCATCAGAATAGCCAGAATCACGCAAAACACAACCAGTCCGAGCCCCAACTCGAAAGGCACCTGCCCTGCACGGCCATTCAGCAACGCTACCATTGCCACGGCTAGCAATACGAGCAAAGCGGCGTTTTCCAGCCCGGCGGCGGCATACAGCGGCTGGCGCGATTCGCCCAGCCATGGCCTCGACAGCGTATTAAATGCCGCCAAGGGCGCGTGTTTGACAATGCTTTCCACGGTAGGCCGCAAGGCTGGGTATTCGAAATGGGGCCGGCCAACTGAATGCTCCACCTCGAAGGTGTACACGCGGATGACCTGATTGGTAAACTTATTCAGTTTGAAGGCGACGCTGATTTGCGGGGCTACCCACATCCCGGCGCCAAGCACGACCGCCATGATAAGCGCAGCAGCCCAGCGACTGCGCACCACGCCCTGGGTTTGAAACCACCGGCATATGCCCACAGCAAGCAAAACGCCCAATAGCGGGCCCGCAAAAAAATAGCGCATTTGAAAGTGGATGAATGCCAGCACGCCTGTGCCCAGCCACCAGACAGGCCCAACTCCTCGCGTTGGGGCTTGTTCATCGCGCTTGACGTACAAATACCCCAGCACCCGTGCCGTAAGCCATGCTCCGCTGCCAAGCAAGACAGCTTCTTTGCTAATTCCGCTGCCCCAAAACCATACCGATGGCCATAGCAAGAAAGCGACTGCTCCTGCCCCAGCCGGCGTTTCTGGAAAAACCTCGGCCCACTTGCGCACCATGCACCAGCATCCCACGAAGGCAAATACACTTAAATACAAACCATTTACCCAGCCTGTATCCAGCGAGGCAAAGTTCAGCATTGCCAAAACCCTCGCCAAGAACCAGGTATTTGACGTGTTTTGGTAAACGGCGTCGTAGTTCTGATTAGGCCCGATGATGCGAAACACAGCCACGGGCCCAGTGATGGTGTGCCAAGCAGCCACGGGGTCCGTCCACAGTTGTGTACTGACCAAACGGGCTATATAGCTCACAAACTGAGCGTCGAGTGTGGGCGTCCAGTCCCGCACCAACGTGACCACTACCCGAAGACTTAGTCCAAGCCAGAAAATAAAGCGCCACCGCCCAGAGTCGAGCAGGCGCCACTGCCGCCACACCCACGGCAGCAGCACCAGCAGCAGCAGCACGTTCAGCAGAATGGCTACCCCCAGCCTCATCGGACGGCGCGGGGTTGTTGCACCAAGCGGCTGCCAATGGCACAGTGCAGGCACCGGCGCGGGGCGCAGTAGTTCTTGTGCAGCGCCAGCAGGCCCTGCGAATCGGCGGCGGAACGGTGGTCGAACCCCAGAGCGGCGTAGATGTCCGTGTACTGGTTGTGCTCGGCCGGCAACTGGCTGAGCAAGGCCACGCTGCTTTCTACCAAGGCCGGCTGGCCCACGTGCCGGCCGTAGGCCACGCGCAGCGGCACCACCACGTTGGTGACGAGCAAATCGATGCTGCTCTTGCCCAGGCTTGGCACCTTCCCGGGCCGGCCGGGCCGGAAGTGCGAGCGCCAATACGCCGGCGCGGGCACTTGGAAAAACTCCGTGAGCGCTGCCACGCTCTGCGCCGTCAGCAACGCATCGAAAAGCGCCGGGCGAGCGTGCAGCAGCCCCACCAACTGCCCCAGGCGAACGGGCGGAAAGTTGGCGGGGCGCAGCCGCAGGTAGTTCCACTCGTGCACCAGCATTGCCGCGGGCCCCAGGTCGTATTTATGGCGCAGGAAATCGTATTCCTGCTTCAAGTCCCGGATGTACTCGTCGCCGGTCGTTTCCTCATTTTCAACCAGAAATCCGGCTTGTCCAAACAGCAAGGCTTCGAGTTGGCGCTGGTCGTGCCGATGGCGGCGCAGCACTGCCAGAGGCAGGGACTTGGCGAGGCGGGCCAGCGGCTCGCTGTTTTTCTGAAAGCCGAAAGCCGCCATCAGCGCGTGGTAGCTGGTGGCTTCCCAGTCTTGCCCCAGGTGCTGGTGCAGCGCCGATATCGTGTCGGCTTTGCGCTCGACTCTTTCCAGCAAAGCCCGTTCGGCCATCATCGTTTTGGTGATGGCCGGCACCAGCCCCAGCAGCGGAGCACAGGGCAACGGCGCGGCGGCCGGCGCTTCCACCAAGGCTTGGTAGCGGTTCAGCAACTCGGGCAGGAGGCGGGTTTGCAGGGACAGCGCCGGGATGAGGCTGCCGTTGGTGCGGGTCACCTCGGCGTCGTGGCTGCCCACCACATGCAAGACTACTTGGTCGTATTTGGGGTCGGTTTGGTGGCTGTGGCGGGCCCAGTCCGACGCGCGAAGGTGAATTTCAACGGCGCCGTTCCATTCCACTTCGCCCACACGCAGTCGGGCATTCAAAAAGTCAGGCCCGGCGTCGGCGTTGCGATGCCCAGGGCGCAGCACTTGTATTTCCTCGCCGCTGGCCGTGCGCAGGTCCGTTTTATCGAAATACTGGTGTTGCCAGACGTAGTGGAGGAAATCTTCGCGCATGGGGACAAATGTAAAACGGCCCGCCTCTTTCGAAGCGGGCCGTTTTCAAATCTGTTGCTGCCTTGGAAATTAGCGCAGGTCCACCACCTTCACGTTCTTGTATTTAGCCTTGTCGAAGGCAAACGTGTTGGCGTCAACCGGTGGGTTGGGCTGAAATTTTTTGATGAGGAAAGTGTACTGGTTGCCGTTCTTTTTGAACATCTGCCAGCTTTTTACGGAAGCGTCTTTTTTACGAACTTTCAAGCGCACCTTGAACACGTCATTCTGACGGTTTTCCGGGGCCAGTTCAATTACGTCGAGTGCCTCGCCGCCTTCGGTTACCTGCTGCACGTAGGTGTACTTATACCCCTTTTTGTACATCGTATAAATCTGCGAGGGCGACATTTCCTGCGAGTCCGGGTCGGAATCAGAGATATTCACCTCGTTTTCGTTTTTGAGGTAGGTCCAGGTGGTGGTGCCGTTGTTGATGACTTCCTGGCCACTGATTTTCAGCCGAAATTTCTGGCCGCTCACCACAATGTCGCCGTTGATGTTCTGCTTCACTTTGGCGCCGGGGTTTTCCAGCGTCTGAGTAAAAGTGGCTTGGAAAGCCTGGAGCGCCTGGTATTTGGCGCTCATTTGGTCAAGGATTTTGCCTGCCTTGGGGTCCTGCTGGGCGGCGGCGGGCAATGCCAGCGTGGCCGCGAGCAGCAGCAGGGAGAATGTTTTTTTCATTGGGAGGAGGGAGAACGGAAGCGTCAGGAATACGCTTCGATGGCCTGATACGGATTTCGTTTAACAAACGACCGGCCAAAATGCCAATGAAGCGCGGATGAAGGAAGAAAATAAGTTAAAAGTGAAAAGTTGAGAGTTAAAATCAGAGCAGGTTTTAACTCTCAACTTTTCACTTTTAACTTACTTGATGCTGTTCAGGAGTTGCTCCAATTGGTACTCGTCGGGAATGAGCACGTCGCGGGCCTTGCTGCCCTCAAACGGCCCCACGATGCCGGCGTGCTGGAGCTGGTCGATGAGGCGGCCGGCGCGGTTGTAGCCCAGCTTCAGCTTGCGCTGCAAGAGGCTGGTGCTGCCTTGCTGGTGCAGCACAATGCAGCGGGCGGCTTCCTCGAACATGGTGTCGCGCTCGGTGGGGTCCATTTCCTCGTTGCCGCTGCCGGCATCGCCGTCGGCCCCGGCCACTTCGGGCAGCAGGTAGGCATCGGAATAGCCCTGCTGCTCGCCGATGAAATCGCAGACGCGGTCCACTTCCGGCGTATCAATGAAGGCACACTGCACGCGAATCAAGTCCGAACCAGCCGAGAACAGCATGTCGCCCTGGCCGATGAGCTGGTCGGCGCCGCCGGTGTCCAGAATGGTGCGCGAGTCGATTTTGCTGGTCACCTTGAAGGAAATCCGGCAGGGGAAGTTGGCCTTGATGATGCCCGTGATGACGTTCACGGAAGGGCGCTGGGTGGCCACGATGAGGTGAATGCCGATGGCGCGGGCCAGCTGGGCCAGGCGGGCGATAGGCGTTTCCACTTCCTTGCCGGCCGTCATCATCAAGTCGGCCAGCTCGTCGATGACCAGCACGATGAAGGGCAGGAAGCGGTGGCCTTTCTTGGGGTTGAGGCGGCGCTCGATGAACTTGTGGTTGTACTCCTTCAGGTTGCGGCAGCCGGCTTCTTTCAGCAGGTCGTAGCGCCGGTCCATCTCCATGCAGAGCGAATTCAGCGTGTTCACCACCTTCTTGGTGTCGGTGATGATGGCCTCGTCGGTGTCGGGCAGCTTGGCCAGGTAGTGGCGCTCAATCTTGTTGAAAATGCTCAGTTCCACCTTTTTCGGGTCGACGAGCACGAACTTGAGCTGCGCGGGGTGGCGCTTGTAAAGCAGCGAAGCGAGAATCACGTTCAAGCCCACCGACTTGCCCTGGCCCGTGGCGCCGGCCATGAGCAAATGGGGCATCTTGGCCAGGTCGGCCACAAAAACCTCGTTGGTAATGGTGCGCCCGAAGGCGATGGGCAGGTCCATTTCCGACCGGGCGAACTTCTCCGAGCCCAGCACCGAGCGGATGCTCACCATCTCCTTCTTGGTATTCGGCACCTCGATGCCAATGGTGCCCTTGCCCGGAATGGGCGCAATAATGCGGATGCCCAAAGCGGCCAGGCTCAGCGCAATGTCGTCTTCCAGGGCCTTGATTTTGGAGATGCGCACCCCCGCCTCGGGCACAATCTCATACAGCGTAACCGTGGGCCCAATGGTGGCCTTGATGCTGGCGATGCTGATGCCATAATGGCCGAGCGTTTCGACAATGCGGTCCTTGTTGGCTTCCAGCTCTTCCTTCGTTACCTGGGCTTTGGCAGCGCCGTAGTCATTCAGCAACTCCAGGGTAGGGAATTGAAAACGAGACAATTCCAGCGTGGGGTCGTAGTTGCCGGGAGGCATCACGTCGGCGTCCTCGTCGGCCACGGCGGCAATGTCGGCGCCGGCGTTGGGGTCCAGGTCGTCGCGGCCGGGCACGGTAATTTCGAGGGCACGCGGCGCGGGCGCGGCGGCTGCCGGAGCCAGTGGGGCCACAGCGGGCATGTCGCCATCAGCCAGGTCGGCCAGCGAGAGCGGCGTGGGAACGGTGGAAACCGGCACCGCGGGCGTGGCTTCTGCAGTCGGCATTTCGATGGAGAAAGCCGGACCGGAAGCCGCCAGCGGCACCGCCGCAATGGCCGCCGACGCGGCACCCGCTACCGGAGCCGCCAAAGCACTGGATACGCTCAGCGAAACCCCAGCCCCCACTCGTGGCGCGGGCTCAAACTCTACCGGAGCCGGTGCATCTTCTTCCTCGTCGTTGAGCTGTAAAGCCGGGCCAGGCGCCTGAGCACCGGCCGCTGCCACCGTGGCCGAAGCAATGGCGGCTGACTCCTGAACAGGAACAGCCTTGGTTTTGACAGCTAGTGGAGCTTTGGGAGCCACTGCAGCCGCTTGTTCGGCAGCAAGTTCCGCTTCCAGTTCGGCGTCTTCTTCGGGGTCATCTTCGGTGCCGAGGCGGCGGAAGCTGCCCAGGTTGATGCTGGTGACGTTGAAGAAAAACACCACGAACGAAATCAGCGCGAACGCCAGCAGCAGCACCGTGCCCCAGCCAATGAGGCTGTCGAGCCAGGAAGCAGCCTCAAAACCCACGCCGCCGCACAGGAAATCGAGCCGATGCGCCAACGTGGGGTCGGCGCCGGGAGTGGCCAAGGTCACCACCACGTAGCCCAGCAGCACGCTCAGCCAGGCCATGGCAAAAAGGCCCAGCGCCAGCACGTAGCTCACCGATACGGTGGCCGTGCGAAAGACAATCTTGTACCCCAGAAAAAAAACAATGGGAATGAGGGCAAACGCCGCCACGCCAAACAGCTTGTAAATGAACAGCTGCGCCGCCCACGCGCCGAGCAGGCCCAGCCAGTTGCCCGATTCCTGCCCGGCTTCCCTCACCGGCACGGTGCCCATGGCAGCCACCACGCTCTGGTCGGCGTGGCCGGTGAACAGGAAGGATGTGAAGGCGATGGTGAGGTACAGGCTGCCCAGCAGCAAGCCAAAACCGATGAAGAGGTGAAACCGGCGGTCGCGCAGCAAAGCCAACAAATTGCTTACGCCGGGCAGCGGCCCCCGTGGTGCGCGAGGCTCACGCGGGGCCTTAGCAGGGGCAACTCGGGCCGCTTTGGGCACGTTGGTGGCCGCAGGGCGCGCCTCGGGCCGGACAGCCGGTGCGGGCTCGGCACCGGGCGCAGCGGGGCGCGGCTCGTTGCGCCGGTTCTGCCGAGAATCGGCGGGACGGTTGGCAGAGGGGCCGGCGGGGGGGGTATTCTTATAACGATTGTCTGCCATTCGACGGAAGCATAAAGGCCAAATTTACGCAATGCGGGCCGGAAAATGGCCCGCCGAACGCCGCGCCGCTCTCCTCCCCTACTCCGGACCTAGCTGCGCGGGTGGAATTCGGTAATAACCTGCCGCAAATAGTCGCGGTCGAGGTGGGTGTAGATTTCGGTGGTGGTGATGCTGGCGTGGCCCAGCATTTCCTGCACGGCCCGCAAGTCGGCGCCGCCTTCGATGAGGTGCGTGGCAAACGAATGCCGCAGCGTGTGCGGGCTGATGGTTTTGCGCAGGCCGGCTTGTTCGGCCAATTTCTTGAGGGTGGTGAAAACGGTGATGCGCGAGAGCGGCCGGCCCCGCTGGCTGAGAAACGCGTAGTCTTCGGCGCCCGGCTTGATGTCGAGGTGGCCGCGCACGCCGCTCAGGTAAAAGTTGAGGTGCTTGAGCGCCTCGCGGCCAATGGGCACGAGACGTTCCTTGTTGCCTTTGCCCACCACTTTCACGAAGCCCTGCTCGGCGTACATGTTGGACAGGCGCAGGTCGCACAGCTCGCTCACGCGCAGGCCCGAGGAGTACATGACTTCCAGCAAAGCGCGGGCCCGCAGGCCGTCGTCGGTGCTCAGGTCGATGGCGGCCAGCAGCTGTTCTATTTCGGGATAGCTGAGGGTATCGGGCAGGTGCCGGCCGGTTTTGGGGGCTTCCAGCGTGTCGGTGGGGTCCAGCTTCAGCAGGTCTTCCATGATGAGGAAGTTGAAAAAGGCCTTGAGCCCCGACAGGGTGCGGGCCTGCGAGGTGGCGCCCAGCCCCAACCCTTGCAGCGTGGCCAGAAAGTCGCGCAGCACGGCGGTGGTTACTTGCAGCGGCCCGATGTGCAGCTTCTCGAACACCAAAAACTGCTGCAGCTTGGTGGCGTCGCGCACGTAGGCTTCCACCGAATTCGGCGAAAGCGACTTTTCCAAGCGCAAGTAGCCGTC
>DASVTG010000466.1:0-4034 GCA_036387695.1 Hymenobacter sp.
TGCTTCATTTCCTTCATACATCGCTCCATCCTCATCCTCAAACCCAGCGTCTTCATTGAGGCTTGTTTCCTGAAAAACAGATAAATCAATTTGTAATATTCGACTAACCTGTTCTACCTCGGCTGCTTCGCCATAGCCACCTACCTGTTCGAAAAAGAAAGATAGACCATCAGGAAAACTGTCCTCGCAGGCTGTTTCCTCTTCCGGTATGATGTAGTAATCCATTCCCATGGTAGTTGTCTCAAAGTGTGAAGTGTTTTGCTTCTAAACATACTGTGGGGCGACGAAATACTTGCTGTCACCCCGCCCGCTCCCCCACCACGGTGTACAGCGGGTCTTCCTCCACGTTCACACCAACAAGCCCCCCGACGTTGTGCAGCAGCTGGCGGCAGTCGGGGCTGAGGTGGCGCAGGTGCAGGGTTTTGCCGGCGCGGCAGGGTTCGACGCCAGCTAAAAAACAAAGCAGCCGGTTATCGGCAACACGTGAGTGCTTCGACAACCGGCCGGCTTGATAGGGAATGCGGTGCTTAGAACAGGGCCTTCACAAAGGCAAAGCGGGGCGAGGCGGCGCCGTAAGGGTAGAGCACGTACGCGTCGTCGGCGCGGCGCGTGATGGTGGTGGCGCCGACACTCGGGCCTGTGGCGGGGCCGGTGGCAAAGGAGCCCCCAGCGCTGGTGGTGGCCCAGTTGTCGGTGCTTTTCATCCGGAAGACGGTGCGTTGGCCGCCGGACACGACCAAGAGCGTTTGCGGGTCATAAAGCAGCATGCCATCGGCTCCCACCAGGCTTTGGCTGGAGGTAACGGCCGTGAAGCTGCTGGGCGTGGCAATGGGCACTTTGAACAGGGTGCCGTCGTTCGTTTTCACGGCCAGCAAGTACCCATCGGGGTGGTACACGATGCCGTTCAGCCCGAAGCCGGTGCCGCCGAGCCGGGGGTCTTCCAGGAATACGGAGGGGTTGTTGCCGTCGCGGTCCACTTTGTAGATAATGGGCGACATGCTGTCGGTGATGTAGATGTTGCCGTCGCGGTCCACGGCGATGTCGTTGGCAAAGTGCATCAGGGCCGGACGCAACGCTCCCAAATCGACGAACTTGGTCAGGGTGCCGTTGGAGGAGTTGAAAATGGCCAGTGCGGCCAGTTTGCCGCGGGTGGGCTGGTTCACAAAGTTGGGGTTGAACCCGTTGTCGGACACGGCGGCCAGCAGCCGCTGCCGCGGAGCGTCAAGATTGATGCCGATGGTGGAAATCAGTCGATTACCGGAGATTGCCGGGATGTCTCGGCCAAATTCCGTGTACACGCTGTCGTCGCCCACCACGCCGATGATTCCTGTGGTGCGCGAGCTGACGAAATACCGCTTGCCGGCCTCGTCGTACTGAATGCCTTCGGGAAAAACGCCCGCTTTCGGCACCGATATTCGATTGGGGCCGGCCACCGGCGTGGGGGGCTCGTCGTCGGCATCGTCGGAGCAGCCGGGCAGTACCCCCAGCAGGCCCACCAAAAGAGCAGTTAAGCGAACAAAGCGGGGCAGCCCAAACGGCAGGGCTTGGGCACGAAGGAGAGGTTGAAGCATGACGGGAAGCAGGAGTAAGTTTCGATAGATGAGACACCTGCTTCTACGCACTTTGCCTGCCACAAGCCGATTAAATCCTTTTAATCAACCGTAAAAAATTACGGCTATCCAATGGCCTTCTGCACCCACGGCTTGAGGCCGGGCACGCGGGCCAGGCGCACGGCCGCATTCACCAGCCAGGGTTTGGTGCTGAGGAAACGCATGAGCCGGTAGCTTTTGGCCAGCTTCCGACCAATTTTCTCGGCCACGCGGGCGTCGTAGCCGGCCAGGTGCGCGGCGCTGAAATCCTGCTTGCGGAATGCCGCCGCCACCTGCTCGGCCGCCAGGATGCCGCTCTGAATGGCCGTGTCGATGCCGTGGCCCTGCAGGGGGTCGATGAGGGAAGCGGCGTCGCCACACAGCAAAAACCGCTCGCCGCTGATGGGGCGCACCCGCCCGCCGCCCAGCGGCAGCCCAAAACCCACAATAGGGCCCAACTGCCGGGCGCCGGCGAAGCGGCCGGCCAGCGCGGGGTGCGTGCGGAGCAGGCGTTGCAGGGTTTCCTTGAGGTCTACTTTGTGCGCAGCCACCACTTCGGCCAGCATGCCCAGGCCCACGTTGTAGCGCCCCTGCCCCACCGGAAACAGCCAGCAGTAGCCGGCCAGGTAGTCGCGGGTGAGGAAAAACTCGGTGGTGCCGCTCTCGGCGCCGGCAATGTTTTCGAAATAAGCCCGCACGCCCACGCAGTGGTGGGCGCGGGCCAGGCGCGGCTCGGGCAGCAGCTTGCGGCCCACCACCGAGTTGGCGCCGTCGCAGCCTATCACCAGTTGGCAGGTGATTTCGGGGCCTTCGGTGGGCTGCAGCCGGACGCATTCGGCTTCAATGCGCAAGCTTTTCAGGCCCGTGTTTTCGAGGATGGTTGTGGCCGGGGCGTGGGCGCGCACCAGCTGCAGCAGGGCGTCGTCGAAGGCCTCGCGCGGCGAGTTGAAGCTCGGCAGCTTCCATTCCAGCGTGAGGCTGCCGCCGTCGGGCGCCACCAGCCGCGACCGGCGTACGGCATCGAGCGGTTGCAGCTGCCAGAGGCTGTCGGCGAAAGCGGGGTCGAGCTGGCGCAGGGCTTTGAGGGCGTGGCCGGGAATGGCATCGCCGCACACCTTGTCGCGCGGGAACTGCGCCTTGTCCAGCAGGGCCACGCGCAGGCCGCTGTGCCGCAAGCCCAGCGCACAAGCCGCCCCGGCCGGGCCCGCGCCCACAATGGCCACGTCGTAATCAAAAAGGGGCGAAGTGCTCACGGCGCCAAAGGTAGCGGGCCAGCGGCGTCGCTTTTAGCGCAAGGGCGGGCAGCCGGTCATGAAGCAAAAGCGCTGTTCCAGGCCCGCCCTTAAAACAAGGAGCGCAACCCTCGCACAACCTGCGGGGTACAAGTCCCACAAGCGGACTCAACTCCCGGCGGCTCCGGTAGCCGGACCGCGCAACATTTCACTTACCCTGCCACCTCTTTGCCCCAACCTTGACTACTCCGTCCCTGATTCCCACCAACGAGGCGGCCCGCCTGCAGGCCCTCGAGCGCTACCAGCTGCTGGACGCGCGCAACGAAAAGGTGCTCGACGAAGTGGTGGCGGCCGCGGCCCGGCTCTTTCGGGTGTCCAACGCCATGCTTTCCATCGTGGAAGAAGACCAAGTGCTGCTGAAGGCCCCCTACAACTTGCCGGCGGGCATTGAGCGCATCCCCCGCAACCAAAGCCTGTGCTCCGCCACCATTTTACAAGAAGAGACGGCGGTGTTTGAGGACTTGGACAATGCCAGCGCCCCCGGCGTCGACATTACGCTCATTCAGCAGCTGGGCTTGCACTTTTACGCCGGCCACAACCTGCGCACTTCCGACGGCCACAACATCGGCTCGCTCTGCCTGCTCGACGGCCCGCCCCGGCAATTCACGGCCCCCGAGCGCACGTTGCTGGCCACCTTTGCCAGCTTGATTATGCGCCTGCTCGAGCTGCGGCGCGTTTTGGGGGCCCACGCCGGCGCCACGGCCATGCTCTGGGACGTTGTATATAAGGCCATTGGCGAACAGCTTGTCCGCCTCACGGCCTTGGCCGAACGCGCCATGCCCGCGGGCAGCACCGCGCCGCTCACGCCGGCTGTGGCGCGCGAGGCCGGCGACATTGTGGGCATCATCGACCAGTTTGTAGCGGCTACTTTGCGGCGCACTTAGAGCGCTTTTCAGGTTCGTGTACATGTTGAAAAAGTTAAAAGTTAAAAATCATCTGAGCTTTTAACTTTTAACTCTCAACTTTTAACTCGGTACCTGAAACGGGGAACTGCCCTAGGCCTCGCCACGCGGAGGCGCCGTACTTTTGTGGCCTTTCCGTGTTAGTAGCATTATGGTTGAGAAGAACAAGGTGAAAACGCTGGCTTTGCTCGGCTCGACGGGCTCCATTGGCACGCAGGCCCTGGAAGTAGTGCGCCAGCAGCCCGACTGGT
>DASVTG010000467.1:0-11118 GCA_036387695.1 Hymenobacter sp.
CGGCCGTATTCTGACAAGCTGGTGCCCTTCAACTGGCGCGGGTGGTGGGAGTACGGCACGGGCGCCCTGGGCGACATGGGCTGCCACCTCATGGAAGCGGCGTTCCGGGTGCTGGACTTGCAGTACGCCAGCGCGGTGCAGGCCAGCGTGGGCAGCGTGTACGTCGACGAGTTCAAGCGCGGGTACTTCCCCGACAGCTGCCCGCCCTCCAGCCACGTCACCCTCACCTTTCCCAAAACCAAGAAAACCAACCACGAAGTGACCGTGCACTGGATGGACGGCGGCATTCAGCCCGAACGCCCGGAAGAATTGGGCCCCAACGAGAAGTTCGGCGACGGCGGCAACGGCATCCTGTTCGTGGGCACAAAGGGCAAAATGATGGCCAGCACCTACTCCGCCGACCCGCGCCTGCTGCCCCTCTCGCGCAACCAGGAAGTGCACACCAAGCAGAAACTTGCCCGCGTGCCCGGCGGCGCCGACGGCCACTACGGCCAGTGGGTGGAAGCCTGCCTGGCGGGCTACGGCAACAAAGAAGTCAGCGCGCCCTTCGAAACGGCCGGCCCCCTCACCGAAGCGCTGCTCATGGCCAACCTCGCCATTCGGGGCTACGACCTGCAGCGGCCCAAAGCCAGCGGCACGGGCGTGGACTACCCCGGCCGCGGCATCGAGCTGCTCTGGGACGCGCAGCAGCTGCGCGTCACCAACTTCGACGAAGTAAACCGCTTTGTCCGGCGCGAGTACCGGCAGGGCTGGTCTTAGAACGGATTTCAATTTGGTGCTCTCTTTTGCGAGAAGTTAAAAGTTAAAAATTGAGCAGGCTGTCTTTAAACTCTCAACTTTTAACTCAATACATGGACTTGGGAACTGCTCTAGCATTGGTCCCTCATTTGCATAAAGCCGCTGGAAATCAGCTCAGTTTACTTCCGTTAACCTTTAACCCCACCCGCTCATGACTTCACGTCGCGATTTTCTGGCTTCGGCCGCTTTGCTATCGGCCGGCCTTATGGTGTCGCCTTCGCTGCTTGCTGCGCCCAGCAAGCGCTACATTGGCTTGCAGCTCTACACCGTGCGCGCGGCGATGGAGAAAGACCCGGCGGGCACGCTGGCGCAGCTCGCCAAAATCGGCTACAACTCGGTGGAAGGCGCGACCTACACCGGCAGCCAGAAATTCTACGGCATGGCGCCCAAGGAATTTGCCGCCTTGCTGAAGAAAAACGGCATGATTATGCCCAGCAGCCACTACCGGCTGGGCGAGGAGCAAATGAACGGCGCGCCCGTGAAGGGCACCATGCTGCACGAATGGGACCGGGCCGTGGACGACGCTGCCGCTGCCGGCGTGAAGTACATGGTGTGCGCCTACCTCTCGGAGGCAGAGCGCGGCGGCCTCGACCACTACAAATACGTGGCCGACCAGCTCAACAAAGCCGGCGAGCGCTGCCAGAAGGCCGGCATTCAGCTTTGCTACCACAACCACGATTTTGAGTTCGTGGCCCAGGACGGCCAGCTTCCCTTCGACCTGCTGCTGGCCACCGACAAGAAGCTCGTGAAAATGGAGCTCGACCTGTACTGGGTAACCAAAGCCGGCAAAGACCCCGTGGCCTTGTTTCAGCAGCACCCCGGCCGCTTCCCGCTCTGGCACGTGAAAGACATGGACAAGACGGAGAAAAAGTTCTTCACCGAAGTAGGCAACGGCAGCATCGACTTCAAGAAGATATTCGCCCAGGCTAAACTGGCGGGCATGGAGTATTTCTTCGTGGAGCAGGATTCCACCCCCGGCTCGCCCTTCGACAGCGTGACGCAAAGCATGGCATACATCAAGAAAAACCTGGTGTAGACAGGCATTTTCATAGAGTGTAGACAGGTATATTCATAGAACGAAGGCAGTAAAAGAACGGTCATGCTGAGCGCGGCCGAAGCATCTCGCGTGTGGTAGTAATTCTTTTAATTAGGATTGGTACTGCGGTAGAGATGCTTCGACTGCGCTCAGCATGACCGTTCTTTTTCGCGCTGCGCTACCAATTGGTTGGCTGCTAAGCGACAAGGAGCAACACCCAGTCAAGTAGCAGCACCCCCAACAGGCCCACCACCGACACAATCGTTTCCATCATCGACCACGAGCGCAGCGTGTCGCGCACCGACAGGTTGAAATACTCTTTGAACAGCCAGAAGCCGCTGTCATTGAAGTGCGAAAACAGCAGGCTGCCCGCTCCGATGGCCAGCACCATCAGGTTGGGATTGACGACGGAGTGCGCCATGGTGGGCAGCATGACGCCCGCGGCCGTGAGGCCCGCCACCGTGGCCGAGCCGATGCACACCCGAATGAGGCCCGCAATGAGCCAGCCCAGCACCAGCGGCGGCAGGCCGGTGCCGTCCAGGGCCGAGGCAATGGCCAAGCCCGCGCCGCTGGACACCAGCACTTCCTTCAGCGCGCCGGCCCCGCCGATGATGAGCAGCAGCATGGCCACGTCCTTGATGGCCGCGCCGTAGGTTTCCATTACCTCGGTCATGCTTTTGCCCTGCGCGCGGCCCAGGCTGAACGTGGCCACCACCACCGAAAGCAGCATCACCACGCCGGGGTCGGCCAGGAAAGCCAGCGCGAGCGCCAGCGGCCCACCCGCCGGCAATGCCGCCTGCAAGCCCAGCACCACGGCCAGCACCAGCACCGGCAGCAGCGAGGAAAGAAAGCTGTTCAGCCGGCCCGGCAACTCTTCCGCAGGCCGCGGCTCGACGGCAAACCCGGCGAGCGGCGTCGACACAATGCCCTTGAGCGTACGGGCAAACAAGGGCCCCGCAATGACCACGGCCGGCAGCGCCACCAGCAGCCCGTAGCCGAACGTGAGCCCCACGCTGGCGTGAAACAGCGCCACCAGCGCCGTGGGCGCCGGGTGTGGCGGCAAAAAGCCGTGCAGCACCGAGAGCGACGCCAGCATGGGTAGGCCCACGTACACGGCGGGCAACCGGTACTGGTACACCACCGAAAATATCAGCGGTATCATCAGCAGAAAGCCCACGTTGTAGAACAGCGGGATGCCGATGATGAAGCCGGTGGTCATCATCGTCCACTGAATGTTTTTGGTGCCGAAGGCGCCCATCAGCACGGCGGCAATTTGCTGGGCTGCGCCGCTTTCGGCCACCAGCTTGCCCAGCATGGCCCCCAGCACCACCACCAGCGCCACCGAGCCCAGCGTGTCGCCGAGGCCTTTTTGCACGGCGGCCAGCACTTGCGTGGGCGAAAGACCCAGCGCCAGGCCCGTGGGAATGGTCACCAGCAAAAACGCCAGAAAGGCATTCACCTTGCCCCAGCTGCTGAGAACGATGAGCGCCAGCACCGCCAGCAAAATGATGAGTAAGGTCATGGGCACAAGGTAAGCGTGGCGGGAGCAGGGCCGCTTTTTAGCGGGCTGCTTCGGGGGCGCCGTTTTCCGCGCCAAGGTGCGCGAGTACTTGCGCCACCAGCTCTTCGGGCGGGTCGCTCACGGGCAGGTGCAGCCCATAAGCAGGGTTCTCGAAAGCCGCGAACTGAGAATCGAGCAAGCCGGCGCCCATGTAGTGGCCTGGTCGTGCCCGCAGCCGCGCGGCAATGACCTCCTTATCGCCTTGCAGAACCACCCAGCAAATGGGCTCGGTCACGGCCGCCTGCAACACCGCGCGGTACTGTTCTTTCAGGGCCGAGCAGGCCAACACGGCCCCGACGGCGGCCGCCCAAGTCCGCAGGCCGGTTGCCAGCGCGGCCAGCCAATCGCGCCGGTCCTCGTCGGTGAGCGGGGTGCCGCCGCGCATTTTCGCCACGTTGGCCGCCGAGTGAAAGTCGTCGGCGTCGTGGAACGGCAGGTGCAGCGCTTGCGCCACTTGGCGGCCCACGGTGGTTTTGCCCGTCCCCGAAACCCCCATCACGATGATTATCATATGCGTGGCCGTGTTTTGTGCTCACCGCGAAGTACAGGTGGAGACGCAACATTTTCGCAACCCATTACGTGACGAGAAAACTGTTATTTAAAGTACTTGGCGTATTCGGCGGGCATGGCCTTGAGCGGCTTGATAAGAATGTCTTTGTAGAATACCTCAGCGGCTTCGCTTTGCAGCTGGATTTTGCCCGACGTTAGGGGTTTGCGCTCGCCGTTCACCACGTAGCCCGAGTTATTGAGCGCCATCACCACGTGGCCGTTCACGAGGTGCACGCTTTGGCCGTTCACGTTTATCAGCTCCAGCTCGTTCCATTGGCCGTTGGGCCGCTCGTAGTTGGCCGCGGCCTGGCAGAAGTTGCGCCCCTCCTTGCCCATCACCAGCGGCGCGGCCGTGGGGTTGAATTTCAGCGTGTCTTTGGTGGGGCTGTAGGCCGCGCGGATGTCAACCGTGGAGTTGGCAATGCACCAAAAGTCGCCCATGGCGTTGCCCTTCTGGTATTCCGACACCTGGAATTCCTGGCTCAGCATCCAGCTCTTCCAGTAGTCCACGCCGCACTCGCCCTGGCTGTTGTAGAGCAGGCCGCTGTCGAGCGGCTCGTCGAGCCGGGGCACCCACTTTTTGCTGCCCCACTTCACCTTCAGCTTGAGGTCGTAGTTGGCGTAGTCTTTCCGGGTGAACACGCAGCCGTAGATTTCTCCGCTGATGCGCAGCACCGGCTCGCCGTCCTGCATCACCACCGAGAACACATTTGCCTCGTTTTTGTCGTAGCCGATGGGCGCCAGCGGGCGGCCTTGCGCGTCGGTGGGCGTCTGGCCGCGGTAGCCTACCTGGTGGCAGTAGCTTTCGTAGTTGCGCCACTTGCTGAGGTTTTTGTCGAGCAAGGGCTCCCAGCCCGGCGGGGCGTAGAACGAAGTGCTGACGCCGAGCAGGGCGGCCCCCAGCCCCAGGGTTATCCATTTTTTCATGTTGCGAAGTAGCTTTTCGAGTAGCGCGAGAGCCAAATCTACTTCTTTTCAGGCGCTGTCGGGCTTTGCTGGCGGCCATGACTTCAAAGGGAAAACTTTTTGCGCCCATGGAGTATACAAAGCCGAACAGTGGCGAAGCGCATAACAATTTAATCATTCAATTGGGCGGAACCTTTCGCGATTGCTTCCGCTTAGTGGCAGCAATTCATTCCTGGCTTGCCGACGCGGTGACGCCGCACCTTATATAAGCCAAAGAAAGAAACTCATTTTTCAGGTAGTTTATGCTTAAAAGCTTACGGTATTCGCTTCAGTCAGTACTTGTACTAACTGCTCTCGCATTTCAGCCAACCCGCGCCGGGGCCGACGCCCTGGCCACTTCCCGGGCCCTTGCCAACACCCAGGAGTCGTTCGACACGGGTGCTAAGACCGACTACGCCGCCGCCACGGTGGCCCTCGGCACGGGCAACTGGACGCTGACCGACGCCGTGCTCGGCACCGCCGCCGACGACCGCAAACTGGGCCCCCAGGCCGTGCGCCTGCAGCAAAACGGCAAGCTCACAATGGAATTTTTCCTGCCCGCGGGCGCGGGGTCCGTCACGATTCAGCACGCCATTTACGGCACCGACGCCAGCAGCAGCTGGGAGCTGTGGGCCCAGGCCGCCTCGTGCAACTGCGACAAGTGGACCAAGGTGGGCAACACGGTTTTCACCACCACGGGCACGCTGCAGGCCGTGTCCTTCACCGTCAACATCCCGGGCAACGTCAAGTTTGAGATTCGGAAAACGTCGGGCGGGGCCGCCCGGCTAAACATCGACGACTTCGTGGTGACCGACTACAACGGCACGCCCCCCACGTCCGTCGACAACGACAACCTGGCCCTGGGCAACCCCAGCGGCGCCACCACCGACACCAGCTTCCCCAACAACTACCTGCTGGTGAAGCCGCAGTTCGCCATCGGCTACAACCGCGACCAGGGCAAACCCAACTGGGTAAGCTGGCACCTGGACATTGCCAACCGCGGCCCCAGCGACCGCCAGGACGACTTCCGCCCGGATGCCACCTTGCCCGCCGGCTGGTACCAAGCGCAGTCGAATAGCTACGTGGGCTCGGGCTTCGACCGCGGCCACAACTGCCCCAGCGCCGACCGCACCAGCTCGGTGGCCGAAAACTCGGCCACGTTCCTGATGACGAACATGATGCCGCAGGCCCCCAACAACAACCAGCAAACCTGGGGCGACCTGGAGGGGTACTGCCGCACCCTGCTGCCCGGCAACGAGGTGTACATCGTGTGCGGCAGCTACGGCGTGGGCGGCACCGGCGACAACGGCTTCATGACCAGCCTCGACCAAGGCCGCATCACGGTGCCCAACCGCACTTGGAAGGTAATAGTGGTGCTGCCCGTGGGCGACAACGACGTGGCCCGGGTTTCGGCCACCACCCGCGTGATTGCCGTGGACATGCCCAACAGCAACGACATCAACCGGGCTTGGGGCACCTACCGCACCACCGTCGACGCCATTGAGGCGGCCACCGGCTACGACCTGCTCTCGGCGCTGCCCGCCAGCGTGCAAGCGGCCCTCGAATCGAAAGTTGACTCCGGACCGGTGCTTTAAGCGCCCGTTTTGCTACCCCATAAGTTTTCGCGGCATTTTCGTCTTTTTATGAAGCAAATTTTTAAGCACTGCGGGCTCTCCGCACGAGTAGTTCCGTTTTTTCACGCCTTTGTCAGTGGCTTGCTGATTTTAGGCTTTTTGGGGCATCCTCTCGCGGCTCAAGCCCAGTTACGTCTCAACGGCGCGGCTCCCACCACCGTCACTTTCGACAGTTTGGGAACCAGCGCTACGGCCACCTTTCCCCGGGGCTTCGTCGCTTTCCGTGGTAGCATGGGCATTAGCTACGGCGCGGCTACCATCGCCGCCACTACGCAGGCCGGCGGCACATCGGGCACCAACGCCCTGAATTCGGGCTCTACGGGCGGCATTTACAATTTCGGCAACGGCGTCACCGCCACGGCCGCGGACCGCGCGCTGGGCTTTGTGTCGAGCACCAGCTTCGCCTCCCCGCTCCACTTGCTGCTGGCCGTGCAGAACAACACCGGCGCCACCATCACCGAACTGGCGGTGGCGTACGACATCGAGAAGTACCGCGCCGGCACCCGCGCTTTTGATTGGCAATTCTTCACCAGTCCCGACGGCACTGCCTGGACGGAACTGACCTCGCTGAAGCAGCCTTACGCCGCCGATGGGGCCACCGCGGTGGTGAACCCGGCCACGACCACTTCCAAAGCCACGACCCTCACGGGCCTGAACCTGCCCGATAAAGGCATTATTTACCTGCGTTGGTCCTACGTTGGGCTTGCCGGCAGCACCAACGCCCAGGCTTTGGGCCTGGACAATCTTACCCTGACGCCCACCACCTCGGGTGGAGGCACACCCACGCCCACCGCGGCCATCACCACCGGGCCGGTTTTCCCCCCTTCTTTCTGCGTGACGTCGACTTCCGGCAGCTCCGCCTTTGAGGTGGCGTTTACCAACAGCGGCACGTTTACGGGCACCTACAAAGTGCAGCTCTCGGATGCCAACGGCGCTTTTGCAGCCAGCACCACGGCCGGCATCATCGGCACGGGCAGCAGCTCGCCGATTTCGGCCGCCATTCCGGCCAATACGCCTGCTGGCACCAAGTACCGGGTGCGCGTGCTCAACGACGCGCCCGCTACCTACGGCAGCAACAACGGCGCCGACCTCGCCGTCAACCAGACGCCCACTGGCAACCCCGTGACGGTATCGCCGGCCGCGGACCAATCGGTTGCCACCACCGGCACGGGGGCTACGCTCACGGCCACCGCGGCGGCCTCGTCCACCTTTGCCTGGCAGTACGGCAGCAGCGCCGCGGGGCCGTTTACCGCCATCGCCGGCGCCACGGCCGCCGCTTACCAGTTGAAGGGCGGGGACTTTCCGGGCGCGGGCACCTATTACCTCGTGGCCCAGGCAACCATCACCAACGCCTGCGGCACGGCCACGGGCGTGAGCGCCCCAGTTACGGTGACCGTTTCGGTGCCCGTAGCGGCGCCGGCCTTCACCGTATCGGCCACCAGCCTGCCGAACTTTAACAACGTGACGGTAGGCGCAGGCTCGCAATCCAAGAGCTTCACCGTGAGTGGCAGCAGCCTGGCCAACAGCATCGTCATCACGCCGCCGGCCGGCTTTGAAATTCGCACCGGCGCCAACCCGTTTGCCTGCTGCGCCATCGAACTGGCGCCAGTGGGCGGCAACGTGCCCAGCACGACCATCGAAGTGCGCTTCGCACCCACGGTCGCGCAGGGTGCCCAGGCTTCCATTCCGGTCACGAGCCAGGGCCAACCCGACCAGGCCGTTGCGGTAGCGGGCACGGGCGTGGAGGCGGTGTACCCGGCCACGCTCAGCACCGCGGCCATCACGGGCCTGGGCACGACCACCGCCACCACCGGCGGCGCCGTGGCCCTCGACGGCGGCAGCCCCGTGACGGCGCGCGGCGTGGCGTGGGCCAAAACGGCCAACCCCATCCTGACCACCACCCCAGCAGCCACCAAAACGGCTGACGGCGCGGGCACCGGCACGTTCACGAGCGCGATTACCGGTCTGGTGCCGGGCACCACGTACTTCGTGCGGGCCTATGCCACCAACGGGGTGAGCACGGCCTACGGCGACGAGCTTTCGTTCACGACGGTGGCCGTGCCGCTGGCGGCCGAGCCCACGACGCCGGCCGCCCTCACGGCCAGTCAGGTCACGGGTTCTTCGCTGGTGTTGAACTTGACCGGCGGCGATGGTGCCAAGCGCCTGGTAGTAGCCCGCCTCGGCAGCCCCGTAGATGCCACTCCCGCTGATGCCATCACCTACCTCGCCAACTCCGACTTCGGCAAAGGCAGCAACCTCGGCAGCGGCAACTACGTGGTGTTCAACAGTACGGCCAGCGCGGATACCATCACCAACCTGCGCCCCAACACCACCTACTATTTCTCGGTTTTCTCCTTCAACGACGACAACACGCCCTACGCTGAGAACTACCTAACCACCACACCCGGCACCCTGACGCAAGCCACGCCGGCCATTCCGCCAACGTTGCTGCTGGAAGAAAACTTTGCCTACCCCAGCAGCTCTTTGCTCACGGCCAACGGCTGGACGGCGCACAGCGGCGAAGGCAGCAAGGCCATAGCAGTTACTGCCAGCGGCCTTTCATACTCCGGTTACGGCCCCAACAGCGGCAACGCCGCGGCCGTCGTGGCAAACGGCGAAGACGTGAACCGCACGTTTGCGCCGGTGTACGCCCGCACGCCGACGTACGCCTCGCTGCTGGTGAACGTGAGCGCCGTGAGCGCAACGGGCGACTACTTCTTTCACCTGGGCCCAAAAAGCATCGGCAGCACTTTCCGGGGCCGTGTGTTTGTGCGCCGGGTCGGGACCACCAACAAGATTAACTTCGGGGTCGGCAGCGGCTCGGGAGCTGCTTCCTACACCGCCACGGAGTACGACTTGAACACCACCTATTTGCTGGTGCTGAAGTATACTTTCGACGAGGAGGACAACGTGAGTGAGTTGTTCATCAACCCCACCACCGACACCGAGCCCGCCACGGCTACCGTAAAAGCCGCCGAGACGGGCACCACGCCCCCCGCGCCGGGCGACAACATCGGCGCTGTGGCCTTGCGCCAGGGCAGCTCTTCGCCAACTGTAGTGGTCGATGGCATTCGGGTAGGCACCACCTACCGGGTGGTGAAAACCGGGCTCACCTGCCTGCCGCCCGTGGCCTCGTTTACGGCCGCGCCGGTTTGCGTGGGCACGCCCACGGCTTTCGTAGACGCCTCGACCACCGTGGAAGCCAACGCGACCTATGCCTGGGATGCCAACAACGACGGCATCACCGACTTCACCACCAAAGGCAACAGCAGCTACACCTATGCCGAAGCCGGCGTGTACACCGCCAGGCTCACCATCACGCAAGGCACCTGCTCCGACACCTACACCCAGCAAGTGACCGTGCGGGCGCTGCCCACCGCAGCACTGAGCGGCGACGCCACCGTTTGCACCGGTGAAACGGCTACCCTCACCGTGCGCCTAACCGGCACTGCCCCCTGGACGGTTAACTATTCGGCGGATGGCGGCGCTACTTCCACGCCCCTGACCGTGACAGCGGCCGAAGTGAATGCGGATGGCAATTACCTACTGCCCGTTACTCCCGCCGCGACGACAGCCTACTCGTTGACGTCACTAACCGACGCTAATAGCTGCGCAGGCACCGCTTTGTCGGGTTCGGCAACCATTACCGTCACCACTCCGCCAGTTCTTACGGTCCCCAGTATCCCAATTGCAAACACGACGAATGAATGCGGCGCAACCGTTGCTTTTGCGGCTGCGGCAACGGGGTCCCCTGCTCCAACCATTACTTATTCCATCCTAAAAGGTGGGGAAGCAACGGTCATTGCTTCGCCTTATTTCTTCCCGGTGGGCAGCACCACCGTTACCGCCACGGCTACCAACAGCTGCGGCACCGACGCTAAAACATTCGCAGTGACGGTACAGGACAAGCAGTCCCCCAACGTGCTAACCCAAAACCTGACCGTGGCCTTGACCGGCGGCACCGCCACCATCACGGCTGCGCAAGTCAATAATGGCAGTTCCGACACCTGCGGCATTGCAACGGTAGCGCTCAGCAAAACCACGTTCGACTGCAGCAACCTCGGCGCCAATACCGTGACCCTGACCGTGACCGACGTCCACGGCAACGTAGCCAGCCAAACGGCTACCGTCAACGTCACGGGCACCATTCCCAAACCCACCATTGCCGTCACCCCAACCTCGTCGGTGTACACCGGGGGCGTGGCCACGAACCTGTACCTGGGGTACGGCCCATCGGGCGTAAAGCTCACGGCTTCGGGTGGCGTCAGCTACCAGTGGACCCCCGCCGCGGGCCTTAGCAACCCGTCTTCGGCAGCGCCGGTGTTCACGGCTACCGCGCCGGGCACCTTCACCTTCGTGGTCACCGCCACCAGTGCTTCGGGATGCACCGCCACCCAGCGCGTCACGCTTCGGGTTGTTGATGTGCGGTGTGACAACAAGAACGGCGAGGTCACCATCTGCCACAAAGGCAAGTCCCAGTGCGTGGATTCCGGCGAAGTACCGGGCCACCTGAATCACGGCGACGCCCTTGGCGACTGCTCCCCGCTACCCTCGAAATCAACTGTTCCGACCAACAGCACCGCTCAGCGAGCCGA
>DASVTG010000468.1:0-4742 GCA_036387695.1 Hymenobacter sp.
AAGCCGCGGCCATAATAGCTGTTGCCGTAGTAGGCGCCCCGGCCATAGTATCCGCTGTAGATGGGGCCACCGTAGAAGAAGGGGTCGTAAAAGCCTTGGTTATAGCCGTAACCGTAATAAGGGCGAGCGTAGCCGCCGTAGCCAAAGCCGCCGTAGCCCCACGGACGACCGAAGCCCAAGCTGATGCTGACGCCGGAACCGTACCCGTAGCCAAACGGGCTATTGAAAGGGCTGTAGAACGGGTCGCAGATGCCGTAAGGCGAGAAGCCGCATCCGCCGCCACCCCACGCCGAGCCGTAGCTCAGGCTGGTGTAGGGGCTGTAGGGCGTGTAGTAGTTCAGGCCCGGGCCGTACGAGGGCACGCCCTGCATGTAGGTGTACGTGTTGTCGTAGTACTGGTCGGAGCCGCTGCTGTTTTGGTTGGACGACGAGCTGGCGGCATTGCCGTTGTAATCGGGGTTCGCGGCTTCGTCGGCGGTGGCCGGAGCTGGCTCCGCGCTCACGATGGCCGTGGTTTGGTCTTTGGAGGAATAATAGACCCCGTCGTCTTCCGACGAACTAAGGGCCGCAGTGCCCGCGCAACCGCCCAGCGCAAGCAGGGCCAAAGCGGGCAAGAGAGCGGTGAGCGGGTTTTTCATGGCTGAAGACGAGAAGAGTGAAATGACCTGCAGTAAAGTAACAGTGCAAACGATGGACGCTGAATAAAGGTGATGATTGCCAGTGCCATTTCGATAAATAAAATGCGAAAGCAACAGGCAAGCACTTGCAAGGAGCCACCAACGGTCGAGCCGCTGCCAATATCCAGGTCCGGGCTTTAATAACGTAATTTGACCCCGAAACGGTGCCACTTGGTCAACTCAAATCTTGTACCAGAGTTTGGAACTATTTCAATTACCTCTAAGATGCCTCCTATGAGCAAAAAGTTGCCCACCCGCCAAGAAGATTATTCGCTTTGGTACAATGAGTTAGTGAAGCGCGCCGGCCTGGCCGAAAACTCCGCCGTGCGCGGCTGCATGGTCATTAAACCCTACGGCTACGCCATTTGGGAAAAAATGCAGCGCCAATTGGACGATATGTTCAAGCGCACCGGCCACGAAAACGCCTACTTCCCCATTTTCATCCCCAAAAGCCTGTTTGAAGCCGAGGAGAAGAACGCCGAAGGTTTCGCCAAAGAGTGCGCCGTGGTCACGCACTACCGCCTGCAAACCGACCCCGACCGCCCCGGCAAACTGCGCGTGGACCCCAACGCCAAACTGGAGGAAGAATTGGTGGTGCGCCCCACCTCGGAAGCCATCATCTGGAGCACCTACAAAAACTGGATTCAAAGCTACCGCGACTTGCCGCTGCTCATCAACCAGTGGGCCAACGTGGTGCGCTGGGAAATGCGCACGCGCCTGTTTCTGCGTACCGCCGAGTTTCTGTGGCAGGAAGGCCACACCGCTCACGCCACCGCCGAGGAAGCCGTGGCCGAAACCCGCCAGATGCTGGACGTGTACGCCGAGTTTGCCGAAGAGCACATGGCCCTGCCCGTGGTGAAAGGCGTGAAAACGCCCAACGAGCGGTTTGCCGGCGCCGAGGACACCTATTGCATTGAGGCACTGATGCAGGACGGCAAAGCCCTGCAGGCCGGCACCAGCCACTTCCTGGGCCAGAACTTTGCCAAGGCCTTCGACGTGACCTTCGCCAATAAAGAAGGTGGCCTGGAGCACGTGTGGGGCACCAGCTGGGGCGTGAGCACCCGTCTGATGGGGGCTTTGGTAATGGCTCATTCCGACGACGAAGGCCTGGTGCTGCCACCCAAGCTGGCCCCGATTCAGGTGGTCATCGTGCCCATTTACAAAACCGGTGAGCTTGATGCGCTGCTGGAGCGCATTCGGCCCATTCAACAGGGCCTGATTGCCCGCGGCATTGCCGTGAAGGTGGACAGCCGCGACACCGAGCGCCCCGGCTTCAAGTTTGCCGAGTGGGAGATGAAAGGCGTGCCCGTGCGCCTGGCCATTGGCGCCCGCGACCTCGACGCCGGCACCGTGGAAGTTGCCCGCCGCGACACCAAAGAGAAACTGAGCTTGCCGCTCGCTGATATCGTGGCCAGCGTGGACCAGCTGCTGACCGACATCCAAACCAACATATACGCCAAAGCCAAAAAATTCCGCGACACCCGCACGACCCGCGTGGACAGCTACGATGAGTTCAAGCGGATGCTAGACGAGGAACCCGGCTTCTTGCTGGCCCACTACGACGGCACCTCCGAAACGGAGGAGCGCATCAAGGACGAAACCAAAGCCACCGTGCGCTGCCTGGCCCTGGCCGAGCCCGACGAAGACGGCATTTGCATGGTAACTGGCAAGCCCAGCGTGCGCCGGGCCTATTTCGCCCGCGCTTATTAACCACAGCAGCGGACAGATATCGTCAACGTTGAAAGCAACAGCCCCCGCCGGAAATCCGGCGGGGGCTGTTGCTTTTTAGGCACTCAAGCTTCTCTCAAATCGCCAAGGACTCATGAGAAGCCACAGTTTAGAATATTCATTTTCGAATTATTTATTTAAATTTAATACATTATTATTCCCATAAATAATTACCTTTGAAAGCGAAGCAAGCTTTCATTCTCACTCCACAAGCTCCCTACTATGCGCACGTTTTTACTCGGCCTGTTCACCCTGGTGGCCCTGTCCGGCCACGCCCAAACCACTGCCCTGGCAGTCCCCGAAAAAGCCGTCTCACAACTGGAGAAGATGCTACGGCAGACCCAGACCGAGGTGGTGGTTGGCAAAAAAGCAAGCACGTTGCCGGCCGAAACCCGACCTGTGCTGAACAAGATATTGGTGCAGTCGACCAAAGACTTCTTGGCCATCACGGCGCGCAAGCCCACCAAGGAAGCCTATTTCCAAAGCTTGGACGAGAGCCTGACCCGCCTTTCGGCGCTGGTGACGCAGGCAGAGGACCGGGAGCAAGTGGCCGAATACTTCCAGGACTTGCTCGACATCGTGGGCCTTGAAAGCTCGGAAGGCCGCCTCAACGCCTTCGTGGAAGGCAGCAGCGTGGCCAAGCAGTAGCCTGCGCAGGCCGTGCACAAGTGCGGCCATGGGGCATCCTGCTGGCCGCAAACGCTGTATCTTTAAGGGCAACTTTTATCCAACTTGCCCATGCCCTGGCTCACCATTGCGCTGCTGTTGCTGTTCGGCCTGCTGTTTGTTGCGGCCGAGGTTATTTTCATTCCGGGCACCACGGTGGTCGGTTTCGTGGGATTTGTGCTGCTGGTGATTGGGGTGTGGCTGGGCTACCGCGACCTGGGCACGCCGCTGGGCCACTATGCGCTGACCGGTGTGGTGGTATTGGCCGGGCTGATTGTGTACATCGGACTGCGGCCGAAAAACCTGGCCCGCGTGGCCCTGACCAGCGTTAACAACGCCACCGTGCGCGACGTGCGGCGGCCCGACGTGGCCCCCGGCACGGTGGGCCGGACGCTGTCGGCGCTGCGGCCCGCGGGCACGGCCTTGTTTGGCGAAGAGCGCCGCGAGGTGGTAACGCGGGGCGAGTTTGTGCCCACCGGGAGCGAAGTGCGCGTGTTGGGCATTGAGCACAACCGCATTGTGGTGGCAGCCGCTTGAGCATAGTTTGAGGGCGATGTGAAATTCCGCGTTACTTTACGCCATGGACTTTCCCTTTTTTCCGCTGGTCATCGCAGCCGTGGTGCTGCTGGTGTTCCTGTACTTTTTCCCCATCAGCCTGTGGGTGACGGCCATTTTTTCGGGGGTGCGAGTCAGCTTGTTTCAGCTGGCTTTCATGCGGGTTCGCAAGGTGCCCCCGTCGCTCATCGTCAACTCCCTGATTACGTCCACCAAGGCGGGCTTGCAATTGACGGCCAACGACCTGGAAACGCACTTTCTAGCTGGCGGCAACGTGCCCAGCGTCATTAAAGCGTTGATTTCGGCCGATAAAGCCAACATCCCGCTCACCTTCAAGCAAGCCACCGCCATCGACTTGGCGGGGCGAAATGTGTTCGAGGCCGTGACCACCAGCGTAAACCCCAAGGTGATAAACACGCCCAGCGTGGCCGCGGTGTCGCAAGACGGCATTCAACTCATCGTCATTGCCCGCGTCACGGTGCGGGCCAACATTGCGCAGCTGGTGGGCGGCGCGGGCGAGGAAACCATTTTGGCGCGGGTAGGCGAGGGCATCGTGACCAGCATTGGTTCCTCGAAGTCGCACAAAGAGGTGCTGGAAAACCCGGACAAAATTTCCAAGCTGGTCTTGTCCAAAGGGTTGGACGCGGGCACCGCTTTTGAAATCCTTTCCATTGACATTGCCGACGTCGACATCGGCGAAAACATTGGCGCCAAACTTCAAATTGACCAAGCTGCTGCCGACTTGCGCGTGGCCGAAGCCCGCGCCGAGGAGCGCCGTGCCATGGCCGTGGCCGTGGAGCAGGAAAACCGCGCCAAAACCCAGGAAGCCAAATCCCGCGTGGTTGACGCCGAAGCCGAAATCCCCAAAGCCATTGCCGAAGCTTTCCGCAGTGGTAACCTGGGCGTGATGGACTACTACAAAATGCGCAACGTGCAAGCCGACACCGAAATGCGTGATTCCATTGCCAATCCGGGCGGCGGCGGCGGCAGCATCAAGCCCGGCCGGGAAGAAGGGCGACAGTCGTAAGCTATTTGCTTTAACGTACGCCTCACCCCCTGACCCCCTCTCCGATGGAGAGGGAGCACCGGTTTGCTTCAACGATTGAAAATGAAAAA
>DASVTG010000469.1:0-3647 GCA_036387695.1 Hymenobacter sp.
CCGCGCCGTTAAAGTCGTTCGGGTTTCCGCCGGGGACGCGGACTACAAAGTCCGCGCTACTGCCGGCGGCTTTGGACCGTGCTAACAAAAAAGCAGGCAGCTCCAAAGGCTGCCTGCTTTTTTGTTGAAGAGAATAGTTTGGGCTCCGCAAACCGGGGAGCAAGCAGTTTAGCGGGTGCCGCCGGCCTCCACCACGCTGATGGCGTAGCCGCCGCCGGGCGCGCAGTACTGCGCCAGCTTGGATTTGCGCGTCACGTTGACTTTGCGGATGGCGTAGGCTTGCGGGTTTTTCTCGTAGTGCGCGTCCTTGGCGTCGGCGTAGACGGTGGCCACGTACTTTTTGCCGGGGTCCAGGAAATCGAGCTTTATGTTGGACGTGCGGCCGTTTTCGTCGCAGGTGCTGCCGATAAACCAGCTGCTTTTGCCCTTGGCTTTGCGGGCAATGGTGATGTAGTCGCCGGGCTCGGCTTCCAGCACGTGCGTGGCGTCCCAGTCCACGGCCACGTCCTTGATGAACTGGAAGGCGTCGAGGTGCTGGTTGTAGTTTTCGGGTAGGTCGGCGGCCATTTGCAGGGGCGAGTACATGGTCACGTACAGGGCCAATTGGCGGGCCAGGGTGCTGTGCACAAACGAAGTATTGGCGGGGTTGATGGCGCTGATTTTCGTCTGGAAAATGCCGGGCGTGTAGTCCATGGGCCCGCCAATGAGGCGGGTGAAGGGCAGGATGGTGGTGTGGTCGGCGTTGTTGCCGCCGAAGGCTTCGTACTCGGTGCCGCGGGCGGCCTCGTTGCCAATCAGGTTGGGGTAGGTGCGGGCCAGGCCGGTGGGGCGCACGGCCTCGTGGCCGTTCACCATAATCTTGTGCTCAGCGGCTTTTTCCAGCACGTAGTTGTAGTGGTTTACCACCCACTGGTCGTAGTGGCGGTGGCCCAGCGGCACGATGTCGCCCACGTAGCCGGTTTTCACGGCGTCGTAGCCGTACTTGTTCATGAAATCAAAAGCCGCATCCAGGTGCCGCTCATAGTTGCGCACCGAGCCGGAGGTTTCGTGGTGCATTATCATCTTCACGTTTTTGCTGGCGGCGTACTGCTGCAGCTCGGTCACGTTGAAATCGGGGTAGGGCGTCACGAAGTCGAACACGTAGTCTTTGTGCTTGCCGAACCAGTCTTCCCAGCCGGTGTTCCAGCCTTCCACCAGCACCGCATCGAAGCCGTGCAGGGCCGCGAAGTCGATGTATTCCTTTACGTGGGCGGTGTTGGCGCCGTGCGTGCCGTTGGGTTTCACCGTCTTGTAATCAACGGAATCGAGCTTGATGTTGTCCATGTTGGTGTACGACCACGTGCTTTTGCCCGTAATCATCTCCCACCACACGCCCACGTACTTCACCGGCTTAATCCAGCTGGTGTCTTTGATTTTGGAGGGCTCGTTCAGGTTCAGCACCAGCTTCGACTCCAGAATGTCGCCCGCCCGGTCGCTCACGATGACCGTGCGCCAGGGCGACTGGGCCGGCGTCTGAATCAGGCCCTTGTCGCCCACCGCGTCGGGCGTGAGGTGCGATTCCAGCACGAAATTCTTGTCGTCGAGCTCCAGGTGCATGCAGGAGTAGTCCACCAGCGCCGCCTCGTGGATGTTGATGTAAAGCCCGTCCTGGCTTTTGAGCATGAGCGGCGTTTGCACCCCGGTGGGGGAGAAGGGAGTTTGCGAGGCGTTGGGCGTCACGGCTGCTTTCATCTGGCCGCGCACTTCCGAGAGCTTCGACGTGACGGTGCTGTATTCCTGGGTGTCGTAGTCGCCGGGCAGCCAAAAGGCTTTGTGGTCGCCGGCCAAAGCGAACTGCGTCCGCTCTTCTTTGATGGTGAAGTAGTCGAGCTTGGGCTGGCGCGGAAATTCGTAGCGGAAACCCAGGCCGTCGTCGAACACGCGGAAGCGCACGCGCACGGTGCGCTGGGTAGCGGCCTGAGTGAGCGTCACGGCCAGCTCGTTGTAGTGGTTGCGAATGGTTTTCACCTCGCCCCACACCGGCGTCCAGGTTTCGTCGAAGGAGCGTTTTTTGGTGTCCGCCACCGCAAAGCCGCTGGTCAGGGCGGGCGCGTTTTTCAGCTCGAGGCCCAGCTTGCTGGTTTTGATGACGTCGCGACCCTTGTAGACGAGGCGGTAGGTGGGCACGCCGTCGGCTTGCAGGGCGAAGGTGAGCGTGAGCTTGCCGCTGGGCGACTTGATGTCCTCGGCCCCGGCAGCTTGCCCGAGCAAGCACAAACTGACGAACAGCAAGGCTTGGGCAGTTTTTCGAAGCGAAAAGAATTTCGGGAACAAACGGTGGGAAATCATAGGAAGACAGGGGGTGTGAAAACGTTTGCACAAATGTCCCGTTTCTTCTGGGAAAAGCAAGCGAGTCCTGGCATACAGAGTTTTTAGGCGGGCGCCGCGATGTTGTAAGCACGTAACCAGATGTAATCGGGCAACGGCGCTATTTTTTCCCAACGGCTTAAAAATGGCCGTCCTGCCGTCTGCTGCCAATTGTAGCGCCTGCGTCGACATTACGAGTTGGAAGACGTAGCTAGTCAGGGTATTAATTTCCTTATGAGGTGAAAAAATAACAGTATGCAGGTCCAGAGCGTATGAAAAGAGACAGCTTGGGGCAATTCAGCCCCAGCTAGCTGGGTCTTTCTGTTCGGTTTCGCGGCTTGATTTCAGGGGGCTCCACGGGGTGGCCCTATTGCCACGATTGTGCTCATCTCTTTGGTGCAGGTACTGACCGCCACAAGGTCGGCTCAGGCCTGAGCAAGAACTTGCGGCTCCAGTGCTTAACCGAACCCGGACCGGGCGCCTCTTTCCTTTCATTGTTCCTCATGCGCACAAGACTAGATACTTTGCTGGTGGCTGCCGGCCTGTTCCTATTGCTCTGGCTAACGGCGTGTGGCGGCAAGGAGGAAAAGGCCGCCACTCCAGCCGCCGACGCTCCCAAGGCCTACCCGGTGCTCACGCTGGGGCGGCGCGCCACCACGCTCAACAGCGACTACCCGGCCACCATTCAGGGGCAGCAAGACATCGAAATTCGGCCGAAGATTGACGGCTACCTGGGCAGCATCCTGGTGGACGAGGGCGCCACGGTGCGGCAGGGCCAGCTCCTGTTTCGCATCACGGCGCCCCAGTACGAGCAGGAAGTGCGGACGGCCCAGGCCAACATCAAAATTGCCCAGGCCGACGTCAACTCGGCCCGGATGGAAGTGAACAAGGTGCGGCCGCTGGTCGAGAAAAACATCATCAGCCAGTACGAGCTGCAGTCGGCGCAGTTCACGCTGCAGTCGCGGCAGGCGGCGCTGGCCCAGGCCAATGCTACGCTGGCCAACGCCCGCACCAACCTGGGCTACACCCGGATTACGAGCCCGGTGAACGGCATTGTGGGCCTGATACCGTACAAAATCGGCAGCCTGGTGAACAGCAACACGGCGCAGCCACTCACCACGGTTTCGAACATCGGCAACATCTTCGCCTACTTCTCCATCAACGAAAAGCAGGCGCTGGCCTTTTCCCGCGACACCAAAGGCGCTACCACCCAGGAACGACTGGCGACCATTCCCCCGGTTTCCCTTATTCTGGCCAACGGACAGGTCTTTCCCGAGCAAGGCCGAGTGGAAACGGCCAGC
>DASVTG010000470.1:0-5039 GCA_036387695.1 Hymenobacter sp.
AAGCCCCGCACCTTGCGGCGTGGGGCTGATTGGCAAGTGACGCGGGGCGTCGACTTACAAGTCGTTCAGCATTTTGGTGATTTCGGCTTTGCCTTTGCCGAGCTTCTCTTGCAAGCGGCCCACCAGCTGGTCGCCCTGGCCTTCGGTGTAGGTCAGGTCTTCGTCGGTGAGTTGGCCGTACTGCTCTTTCAGCTTGCCTTTGGACTCGTCCCAGTTGCCTTTGATTTTGAGGCTGCTGCCGGGCAGGGTCACGCCGAGGTCTTCGAGCTTGCCGGCGTATTCTTTGAATTTAGCTTCGAGGTCGGAGCCCAGCTTGGTGGCTTGCTCGCCGAGCTGGCCGCTGTATTTAGTAGCTACGCCTTTCCAGTTTTCGCGGGTTGCAGTGCCTTTGTCGGGGGCGAGGAGCATACCGGCAATGATGCCAGCGCCGGCACCGGCGAGGGCGGCTAACAGAATTTTACCGGCGTTGTTGTCTTCTTCGTGGTACGACATGGTAATGGGTAATGAAGGGTGAATGGGGGTGAAAGTTGCTAGAGTAAGCGCTTTGGCACATGCAAAAATATACATTTTGCTTTGTGGCCGCGATTGGTCTGGCTGCCTATACGAAGCACGTCGCCAGGGGTTGAGGTCGGGGGCAAATTTGTACCGAATCAGCGCGTTCCGAACGTTGCACTGGAGTTCGTCGCGTGCGTTTCCGGTGTCTCGCCGTAGCTTCGCCCGTCCCAATATAGCTGATATGAAAACGTCTTCCGTGCTATTTGCTGCTTTGCTTCTGGCCTCGGCTTGCCAGCGCAAGCCGGCGCCAACGGCCGTGGGCGACTGCATCGACGCCAGCAAAATCAATCCCCAAGGCATTTGCACCATGGAATACAACCCCGTGTGCGGCTGCAACGGGCAAACGTATTCCAACCCCTGCACGGCCCGCAACGCCGGCGTGCGCACGTTCACGGCGGGCCCCTGCCCCGAGCGCGGCGCCAACTAAGCCCTGCGCTGATGTCCGCCAAAGCCGACTACCGCGCCTTTTGCCACGCCGCACCCGACGTGCCCGTGTTTGCCCAAGCGTGGTACCTGGATGCCTGCTCCACTGGCGGCGACTGGGACGTGGTGCTGGCCCGCGACGGAGGCCGGGTGGTGGCTGCCCTGCCGTTCTTCTATAAGCAGAAGGGTCCGTTTCGGTACGCCACCATGCCGCCCTTCGTGAAGTGGCTGGGGCCCTACCTGCTGCCGGAGTTTCGGGGCGTGCTTAAGAAAGAGCATGAGTTAATGCAGGAGCTCATCAGGCAACTGCCGGCTTTTGCTGCTTTCAAGCAGAACCTCTACCCTACCGTTACCAACTGGCTGCCGTTATACTGGCAGAAATTTCGCCAGACAACTTATTATACCTACCGCCTTCACAACCTACAGAACTTAGGCCAAGTGGAAGCGGGCTTTAACCGCAACATCCGGCGCAACATTCAGAAAGCCCGTGAGCAGGTGCGGGTGGTGCATAACCTTGCGCCCAAGCAGTTTTACGAGGTCAACCACATGAGCTTTAACCGCCAGGGGTTGGCCATGCCGTATTCGTGGGCGCAGTTTGAGCGGCACGATGCGGCGCTGGTGGCTAATAATGCCCGGCAGTTGTTCTTTGCCGTGGATGCGCAGGAACGGATTCATTCGGCCGCCTACCTCATTTGGGACAAGCAGGCCGCCTATTATCACCTTTCTGGCGACGACCCGGCCTTGCGTGACAGCGGCGCAGGCATTCTGCTGATTTGGGAGGCCATTCGCTACGCCAGCGAGGTGCTGGGCCTGCCTTGTTTCGACTTTGAAGGCAGCATGCTGCCGGCCGTGGAGCGCATTCGGGTGCAGTTCGGTGCGGTGCAGACGCCGTATTTCTTTGTGTGGAAATACAATTCGCGCGCTTTTGAGTTGCTAGAGAAGCTGAGGCCGTAAACTGTGGCCGTGAGCCATAAGAACGGTCATGTACCGTTTGTCATCCTGCTTGTCAGGCGAGAACTGTCTGTGGTAAACTCTCTCCGGCACAGGGGTGATGAGGTCCTTCGCTGCGCTCAGGATGACAAACGGCGCATGCATGTTCTTTTTGTCAATTATTTGCAATTCCCCTTCATCACCCCATGTCTGACAAGCGCTACGTTCTCAACCCCTCCCCTTTCATTGTGCCCACCACCGACGGCAAGCTCATTGAGGAGCATGTGGGCGGCGCCAGCACCGGCACGTCGGCCTACAGCCTGGCGCACATGGTGGCGCCGCCCCATTGGAGCGAGCCCCACCAAACGCCGGAATTCGACGAAATCACCATTTTTGTGCGGGGCCGGAAGCGGTTTGAAATCGACGGCGACGTGGTGGAATTGCAGGCCGGGCAGGCCTTGCTCATTAAGGGCGGCGCGCGGGTGCGCTATTCCAACCCCTTTGATGCCGAATGCGAGTACTGGTCGATTTGTGTGCCGGCCTTCAATCCCGATACCGTGCATCGAGAAGAATAAAGCCAATGAGCGGAGAAACCGACTTAACGCGCCTGCTAGCGACCATGCAGCCGGAGCTACACCCAGGCGAGTACGTATTTTGCACCGCTAGTCCCGGCACGGCCGCTTCTGGGGCGCTGGGCTGGTTCCGGGAGGCAGAGGGCGTTTCGCTGATTCTGCCCCGGGCGGAAGCCGATGCGCAGGCGCTACCATACAGCTACGTGGCCGCTTGGCTGACCATGACGGTGCATTCGTCGCTGGAGGCAGTAGGGCTGACGGCCGCCGTGGCTACAGCTTTGGCTCAGGAAGGCATTGGCTGCAACGTGGTGGCGGCTTATTATCATGACCATTTATTCGTGGCGGAGGCCGATGCTGAACGGGCCTTACAGGCCTTGCGCAGGCTGTCCGCAGAAGCGGCACGGTAACTGTTTCGCCCGGGGCTTGTTGCCGCTCTGGCTTCTCAACTAAAAAGCTATATTTAGCCTCATGGACCAACGCATCATCAACCTTTTCGACGAATACACCCACGCGCCGCTGTCGCGCAAGGACTTCATGGACCGGCTCACCAAGCTGGCTGGCAGTGCCGCCCTGGCCCTTTCGGCCCTCTCGGTGCTGGAGCCCGGCTACGCGGCTGCCGCCACCGTGGCGCCCGAAGCCGACAACCTGGAAACCGAGGAAGTGACCTGGCCCGGCGACGGCGCCACCATGAAAGGCTACCTGGTGCACCCCAAAGGCAAAAAGAAGCGCGGCGCGGTGGTGGTCATTCACGAAAACCGCGGCCTGACGCCCCACATCAAGGACGTGACGCGGCGCGTGGCCCAGGCGGGCTACCTGGCCCTGGGCGTCGACGGCCTTTCGCCCCTGGGCGGCACGCCCGCCGACGAGGACAAAGGGCGCGAGCTCATCGGCCAGCTCGACCCAATGAAAAACCTGAACAACTACCTCGCCGCCCTCACCTACCTACGCGGGCGCCCCGACAGCAACGGGCGCACCGGCTGCGTGGGTTTCTGCTGGGGCGGCGGCCTGGCCAACCAGCTGGCCGTGCACGACCCCAAGCTCGATGCGGCCGTGGCCTACTACGGCTCGCAGCCCAAGGCCGAGGACGTGCCCAACATCAAAAGCAACGTGCTGCTGCACTACGGCGGGCTCGACCAGCGCATCAACGCCGGCATCCCGGCCTACGAAGCGGCCTTGAAGGCGGCCGGCACGAAGTATGAACTGTACGTGTATGAAGGCGTAAATCATGCCTTCAACAACGACACTTCACCGGCCCGCTACAACGCCGAGGCCGCCAAGCTGGCCTGGGACCGCACCTTGAAGCTTTTCAAGGAAAAACTGGGATAGCCGGGCAACGAAGCGGCGTTGGGTGGCATCTTTGTAGCGTCCGCCCGCCTTTCATGTCAAGTAAAAAGCTGCCCATTCTACTTACTGCCTTGTTGCTTAAAGCGACGAGTAGCTTCGCCCAAAGCGCCTCCCCGCCGCCTCGGCCTGACCAGCCCGACCCCGATTACGAGCAAGTGAGTGTGGAAGTGCCCCGCGCCGTAACCCTGATTACGGACGTGGCCCGGGTGCTCTTCTCGCGCGACGACAGCAAGAGCAAGGTGCAAGCCATCATCGACAAGCGCCGCGCCCGCTCCGAGAAACGTGACCAAACCCTGACCGTTTCGGTTCCTAAGAACAGCATCACCCGTACACTGGGGCTAGTTGACTAACAACACATCAGCGGTTTCAGTTAACGAAAATGCCCGGCCGAGTTGAACTCGGCCGGGCATTTTCGCTTAGTCGTTGTGCTTATTGAGCAGGCTTCACCGGCGTGGGCAGGGGCTTGCGGGGCAGCTTTTGGTCACGCATGGCGGCGTTGTACACGAACGAGGCCACTACCACCGAGGCCTGCTTAAGGTCGTCGGCCACGAGGCGGTCGTAGGTGTCCTGGTTGGAATGGTGGGTGCGGGAGAAGTAGTCCAACCCGTCTTGGATGAACTGGAAGCCCGGTAGGCCCACGGCGTCGAAGGCCACGTGGTCGGTGCTGCCGGTGTTGCGCGAGGTCACGGTGCTGGCCCCCATTTCGGCGAAAGGCTGGAGCCAGGCGGTGAAAATTGGCTTCACGGCTTCGTTGCCCTGGGCGTAGATGCCGCGAATTTTACCGGCGCCGTTGTCAAGGTTGAAGTAGGCGGCCAGCTTCTCGTGCTCGGGCTTGAGCTGCATGGTGGCGGGGTCGGCGAAGTGGTTTTTCACGTAGTTGCGCGAGCCGTGCAGGCCCTGCTCCTCTTCGCCCCACAGCGCAATGCGGATGGTGCGGCGCGGCTTCAGTCCCGTGGCCTTGAGGATGCGCACGGCTTCCATCATCACGGCGCAGCCGGCGGCGTTGTCGGTGGCGCCAGTGGCGGCGTGCCACGAGTCGAGGTGGCCGCCGAGCATTACCACTTCGCTTTTGAGCTTCTTGTCGGTGCCCGGGATTTCGGCCACCACGTTGTAGCCTTTCAGGTCCTGGGTTTGGAAACGGGTTTTGGTTTCCATTTCAATCTCCACCGGAATGCCGGCTTCTACTAGGCGAATGAGGCGCAGTTGGTCTTCGCT
>DASVTG010000471.1:0-9948 GCA_036387695.1 Hymenobacter sp.
ATGAACCCCGTGGCCGGCAAGCGCTTCGCCCTCAGCTGGCGGGCGGCCGAGTTGCTGCCTTTCGCAGCCACTTTCTACCGGGAACTGGAGCAGCGCTACGGCCAGGCCTTTTTCACGCAAGCGCCCATCCTGAAGCTCTTCGGCTCGCTCGAAGAGCAGAACGCCATGCTGGCCCGCAGCGCCGACCGGCCGTGGGGCGATTTCGTGGCCGGTTTCGTCACCGCCGACCCGGGCCTGGCGGGCGTGCACGCTCCTTTTGGCGGGGCCTGGCTGCAGCACGGCGGGCACGTAGCCGTGCGCGAACTGCTGGCCGCGCTGGCCGCCGAGGGAGCCCGCGAGGGCTGGTTGCGAACCGAAACTTTCGACTGGAACCAACTGGTTACCGACCCCGCCGGGGCCACCTACGCCGCGCAGGTGCGGGCGCGCCACGTCATCTGCTGCGAAGGGGCCGCGGCCGTGCGCAACCCGCACTTCAGCTGGCTGCCCCTGACCCCCAACCAGGGCGAAGTGCTGGACGTGAAATGCGAGGAACTGAGCCCGGAGCAGGTACTCAATCGGGGGGCCTACGTGGTGCCCGTGGGGGCTGGCCGGTTTCGGGTGGGAGCCACCTACCGGTGGCCGCCGTTTGCCGACGGCCCCACGGCCGTGGGGCGCGAAGAACTTGCCGCCCGGCTCACCGTCATCACCGACCTGCCGTTTGCCGTGGTGGAGCAGCGGGCCGGCGTGCGGCCCGCCGTGCGCGACCGTCGGCCGCTGCTGGGGCCGCACCCCACGGTGCCAGCGTTGAGCTTTTGCGGCGGCTACGGCTCCAAGGGCGTGATGCTGGCGCCGCGGCTAGCGGAGCTACTGGCCGACTGGCTGGAAGGGCACGGCGAAATTTGGCCCGACGTAAGCCTCCAACGATACAACGCGCTGCGCCCAGTTGGCGTAATTTGAGTACTATTGATACGGGCCCCGCAGGGGGTGCTGGCTTGTTTGAAAACCCCGAAATACGCTGCCACAACCTTTGCGCGTTAAATGCCTTTAGTACAGCACGCCGGGGGCGCCACCATTTTGGCGTAAGCCCCCAACTTTTTTGGCGTTTCTGCGGATTTATTTTCGTTTTTGCTCGTTGCCTGCTTATGACCATTTCACTATTCGCGAAGCGCACGCTGGGGGCTCTGGCGTTGCTGTTACCGGTGCTGGGCACGCCCGCGGTTCGCGCCCAAACGGCGCAGGAGCCGTTTGGGCGGGTGCGCATTCAGCATAAGGAGTTCCGCTGGCAGCAAATCAGCACCCAGAACTTTAACGTGATGTACTACGACGGCGGCGAAGCCAGCGCCCGCCGCGCGGCCGAGTACGCGGAAAAGGAGCTGCAGCGCATCACCGCGCTGATTGGGTATTACCCCTACTCCAAAACCACCATGCTGCTCTACAACTCGGTGGGCGACCTCCGGCAGAGCAACATCGGCCTCTCCGCTACCCAGCAGCAGATAAACGGCGGCGAAACCCCGCTGGCCCGCATGAGCAAGGTGCAAATTGCCTTCGAGGGCCAGGAAACCGAGTTCAAGCGCGTGCTTAGCACCCAGATTACCGAGGTGCTGCTGAACGACATGATGTACGGCGGCTCGCTGAAGGAAGTGCTGCAAAGCAGCTACCTGCTGCAGCTGCCCGACTGGTTTATCGGGGGCGCTTCGGCCTACGCCGCCGAAGGCTGGAGCGTGGACATGGATGGCTTCATGCGCGACATGAGCAAGCAGCACCCCACCGGCAACCGCACCGCGCCGTTTTTCCTGCGCAGCTCCACGCTGGCCGGCCAAAGCATCTGGAACTACGTGGCCGAGCGCTACGGCTACACCACCATTCAGAACATCCTGAATCTGACGCGCATTACCCGCGACGTGGAAGTGGGCATCAGCTCTTCGCTGAACGTGCCGTTTAAGGTCTTTTTGAAGGATTGGCTGACGTACTACCGTGAGTTGAACGGCCAGCCCGTGGCTTCGCTGGTAGAACCCGACAAGAAATTCCGCCAGAGCGGCCGCAACCGCCACGCCGATGTGTTCTCGCAGCCCGTGGTGAGCCCCAACGGCCAGATGGTGGCCTACGCTCAGAACGAAGGCGGCCGCTACCGCGTGATGGCCATGAACCGCGACGGCTCGCACCGGCGCATTCTGAGCCGCGGCGGCCACAAAACCCCCGACCAGAAAGTGGAAACCCGCCTGCCGGTGCTGGCTTGGCGCGGCAACTCCCAGGTGGCCGTGGCCGAAATGAGCCGCGGCGAAAGCGTGCTGCGCCTGCGCGACGCCGACGGGCGGGGTTTTGTGCAGCGGGCGCGCGAAGCCATTCGGTTTTCCCGGCCGGCCTCGCTTTTTGCCGCCTACGACCAGGTGCTGAGCATGAGCTATTCGCCCGACGGCAAAGCCCTGGTGTTTAGCGCCGTGCGCAATGGCCAGAACGACATTTACCTGCTTCGTGCGGGCAGCCGCCGGGCCGAGCAGCTGACCAACGACTTGTTCGACGACGTGCAGCCGGTGTTCTTGCCCGGCGGGCAGGGCGTGGTGTTCAGCTCCAACCGGTACTTGGACTCCGCGGGCCAGGCCCGGCCGGCGACGTTCCAGAACGTGGTGAACAACTACGACCTGTTTGTGTACCAGTTGGATGGACGCGCCACCCCCGTGGAAACACTGGTGAGCACCATCTCCAACGAAACGCGGCCCCGGGCCATTTCCGACGACGAAATTCTGTACCTGGGCGAGGAAAGCGGCGTGCGGGCCATGTACCGCTACAACCTGAAAACCAAGGAGCGCACCATCCTCTCCAACTGGCTCCCCAACACGCAGGATTTCGACTACAGCCCGCAGACCTCGGCGCTGGTGTTTGTAGCGCCGGCTCAGGCCCGCGACATCTTATACGTATACCCCACCTACCCGCTGCCCACGGCGCTCCCGCTCACCAAAACCGCCCGGCAGCAAACCTTAGAAGACCGGTCGGTGCCCCCAGCGCCGCGCGCGGCGGTTCCCGCGCCCGCGCCTCAGCCTGCCCCAGCGCCCGTGCCGGCGGCCACCGCCCCGGTTGCTGACAGCGCTTCTGCGCCAAACGTAGCCACCGCGCCGGTGCCAGCCGACTCGGCGGCGACTACCCAGCCTGCCACCGCGCCCGCAACCCAGCCCACCAAGGCCGCCGGCACCGTAAACACCAGCGACTACCAGTTCGAGGAAGACGAACCCGTGCAGGCCGCTGCGGCCAAGCGTCGTCGCCTCACGCCCACGGCGGCTTCCACCGCGGCAGCGGCCACGGCGCAGGCCCAGGCCGCCACGCCACTGACTGGTCCTTTCCGCTACGACACGCGCTTCATGGCCGACAACGTTTCGACGGCGCTGTACGTGGACCCGCTGCTCGGCCTGGGCTTGCAGTTCAAGGCCGCACTGACCGACGTGCTCGAGAATCAGCGCATCGACGCCAGCTTGTTTGGCTTGTTCGACTTGCGCACCAGCAACATTCGCGCGTCGTACACCAACCTCACCAAGCGTTACGATTGGAGCGTGGCTTACCAGAAGCAAGCCTACTTCTTTGACATTGGCATCGACCGCTACCGCTACGGCCGCCACGAAATAGCCCCCAACATTGCCTACCCCCTCACCCACAACCTGAGCGTGCGGGGCGGCCCCCGCTTTGTGAACATCTCGCGCACTACCCTGGGCGATGCCTCCACGGAGTTCGACCAGAGCGAGAACTACGTCGGCTACAACAGCGAAGTGGTGTTCGACAACAGCATTGCGACTGGCGTGAACATGGTGACGGGCACCCGCCTGAAGGCCAGCGTTTTGCAAATGAAGGGCGTGAACAATAAGTCCTTGAGCTACGGGAAGTTCGTGGTGGACTTGCGGCATTACCAGAAAATCAGTCGCTCCGTCGTGTGGGCCAACCGGGCCAGCTACGGCCAGTTCTTCGGTCCCCGGGAGCAGATTTTCCGCATCGGTGGCATGGACAACTGGCTAAACGCCGGCTACGAGGGAGGCCGCTTCCTGCCCAACTACACGGCCCCCGACCAGGTGTTCAACCAGGAGTTTGTAACCAACCTGCGCGGCTTCGATTACGGCGCCCGCAGCGGCCCTCGCTACGTGTTGTTCAACACCGAATTGCGCATTCCCATTGTGCAGTACTTCGCCCGCAAGCCCATTTATTCGGGCTTCTTCCGCAACCTGCAGCTCACCGGCTTTGCCGATGCTGGCACGGCGTACTCGGGCACTACGCCGTTTGGTACCGACAACTCTTCCAATACCGTGCGGGTGGTGCCTTCCGGCAACTTCTTCTCGGCCACGGTCATCAACTTCCGCAACCCTTTCCTCGTGGGTTACGGCGTGGGCGCCCGCACCACGTTGCTGGGCTTCTACGGCAAGGTGGACGTGGCCTGGGGCCAGCAGGATGAAATAGTGAGCGGCCCGAAGTTTTACTTTTCATTGGGCTACGACTTCTAAGCACAGCACAGCCATTCTAGCTTCTACACAGCGCCACCGGAGAGCATCCGGTGGCGCTACTCGTTTTGGTCCATGCTGCGCCCTGAGCATGGCTGACTTTGGTGGTGAATTGTCATCCGCTCTGGGTGGGTTCGGTCGTATCTTTGCGGCCTAAAACCGAACCTTCTCCTGTGCCCCTGTTCCGCGAAATATCCACTCTGCTCGCCAAAGACTTTCGCCTGGAATGGCGGCAGCGTGCGGCCTTGGGTGGACTGCTGCTGTACGTGGGCAGCACGGTGTTTGTGTGCTTTCTGAGCTTCAGCTTGCGCGGCGGGGTGCCCCCGGCTCCGGCCTGGAACGCGCTGCTGTGGGTCATTCTGCTGTTTGCGGGCATCAACGCCGTGGCGAAGGGCTTCATGCAGGAAAGCGCCGGGCAGCGCCTCTACTATTACACGCTGGTGCGCCCGCAGGCCATCATCTTGGCCAAGATGCTTTACAACGCCCTGCTGCTGTCGGTGGTGGCGCTGCTGGGCTTATTTCTTTACACGGTATTTCTCGGCAATCCCATTCAAGATGCGCCGCTGTTCGTGGCCAATCTGTTGCTGGGCGCGGTGGGCTTTGCCACCACGCTCACGCTGGTGTCGGGTATTGCGGCCAAAGCCGGAGGCAACGGCGCTACCCTCATGGCAGTGCTGGGCTTCCCGGTGATGGTGCCCATGCTGCTGCTGCTCATCAAAGTGAGCAAGAATGCCCTGGACGGGCTGGACCGCGGCGTGAGCCAGCAATCCCTGCTCACGCTACTGGCGCTAAACATGCTGGTCGGTGCCCTGTCTTATGTGTTGTTTCCTTACCTGTGGCGCGGCTAGGCTGCTGCCCCAAGTTGTATCCTTATGAGTAGTGCAAAAATTATTGGCAGTTTGCTGGGCGTGCTCTTCACGGTGGCGGGCGTGTGGGGCGGCCAGCGGCTGATTGAGCAGCGCAGTTCCGGCTGGCTGTGGAAAACCGTCACCGCCGTGCTGCTCATCGGGGCTTCGGTGGCGGGCGTGCTAGCACCGGTGCCGCCGCTGCCCATCGTGAACGAGAGCATTCGCAACCTGTTCTTTCACGTGCCCATGTGGTTTTCCATGATAACGGTGCTGCTGGTGTCGGTGTGGTACTCCATCCGCTACCTGCGGCAACCCTCGGCGCGGCTCGACACCCTGGCCCACGAATCGGCGAAAACGGGCATTGTGCTTGGCCTGCTGGGGTTGGCTACGGGCAGCCTGTGGGCCCGCTTCACCTGGGGCGCCTGGTGGACGCCCGACCCGCGCCTGAACGGCGCGGCCGTGGCCATGCTCATCTACGGCGCTTACCTGGTGCTGCGCGGCTCCTTCCGCGACGAGCAGCAGCGGGCGCGCGTGTCGGCCATCTACAACATATTCGCGTTTGCGGCGGTCATTCCGCTGCTGTTCATTTTGCCACGCCTCAGCGGGCCGTCGCTGCACCCTGGCCAAACCGGCAACCCCGGCTTCAGCCAGTACGACCTCGACAACACCATGCGCAAGGTATTTTACCCGGCCGTTATCGGCTGGATTTTATTTGCCTTCTGGCTCACCCAGGTTAGCAGCCGCTTTGCTTTCCTGCAATCAAAACACGATGAAAACTAGCCTCTTCCGGCGGCTCGCCGGCTTGTTCTTCCTATTGCTGCTGGCCGCTCCAGTAGCCTTCGCCCAAGCGGCCGACGCGCCGGAAATGGCTGATGCTCTGCGCGCCAACGGCAAGATTTACGTGGTGGTGGCCGTGGTCGGGCTCATTGTGGCCGGCCTGCTGCTTTACCTGGTGGTGCTCGACCGCAAAGTGAGCCGCCTGGAACAGGAAATAAAGAAATAATCGGGCACCCTGCCCTAGTTTACGCTGTTACCTTATTGATATGAAAAAGTCGCACATTTTCGTCATGGCCATCATCGCGGTGGCCGCCGCCATCATCCTCAGCACCACCGCCGACGCCAGCGTGTACGTGGGCTTCGGCGAGGCCCGGCAGCGGGCCGCCGAAGGCAACACCACCAAGGTGCACGTGGTAGGGAAACTGCTGCGCGACGGCCAAAAGCGGCCATTGGGCCTGGAGTACGACCCGATGCAGGACCCCAACTACTTCGCCTTCACGCTGGTCGACACCCTGAAAGTGGCCCAGCGCGTGGTATACAACAACCCCAAGCCCCAGGATTTTGATGCTTCCGAGCAGGTGGTTATCACCGGCAACATGCGCGGCCAAGTGTTCATGGCCGACAACATCTTGCTGAAGTGCCCCAGTAAGTACGTGAAGAAAGACCTAGACGGGGCCACGGCCTCAATCAAATAATCCTTGACAAGCAAGCACTTGATAAAGCCACTGGTTCCGGAAACGATACTTCGCTTCTGTTGCTGCGTGCTTGTTCAATTGCTGCTGCTGCCGGTTGCCTTCGCGCAGGTCGCCAACGATAACATTGAAAACCGCCGACTGATAAAGGCAGAAGAAGTGGTCACTTCCAGCACCACGGGCTGCACCGTGCAGCGCAACTGCGTGGACGAGCGCCTGACCGGCAAGTGCATCGAGTACCACAACGACCAGTGGTTTGAGTTTACGCCCAAGGCTCCGGGCCGCTATTTCATCAACATCGGCGGGCAGAAATGCCGCGACGTGCGCGGGGTGCAACTCGTGGTGCTCACGGGCACGCCCTGCCAAACGGCGACTTACCAGGTGCTGAGCTGCACTTCATTAGGCAACCAAGACGACGTGTTTGTTACGCTTGATTCGCTGCGCGCCGGCCAGCCGTATTTGCTGAACGTGGACGGCTACCTGAAAGACTTTTGCCAGTTCACGCTGCAAGTCAGCCGCACAGCCACCGGCATGCCCGTTAGCTATTTCCCGCCCAACCCCACCCGCGTGCTGCCCACGGCCAGCCACGTGGTCGAACTGCAGTGGACGCTGCCCGACTCGTTGGTGGCGGCGCCCTCGTTCCGGGTGCTGCGCCGCGAGGTACACCAGTACCGCAGCAGCGAGGTACGGCTTGTGCCGGTGCGCCGCGACACCTACGGCCAGCCGATAACCACCTACGCCGCCACCGATACCCTGCCCGGCCCGGGCATCTACGACTACCAGGTGGTGACCTCCGCAACCGAGGCGGGCCCGCCACCGGTGCGCCTGCGCCAGTGGTGGTATGGGTTTGGGGAAGCGGCAGCCATGCCCGGCGCTCCGTCCAGGGAAGCCGTGGTGGAGCTTCCCTTGCGCAAGTACCCCTCCAACGCCCGCCTGTCGGTCGTCATCACCGACCCGGCCAACGGCCGGGTGCTGCTGGCCCGCCAGCTGGTTAACCAAACGGCCAACCGCCGCCAAAGTCAACTGGCCGTGCGGAAGTGGCAAGAGGCTGGTTTGGAAAAAATTGCCGTCGAAATCACTTGTCATCCGCCACGTGGTCACTTTTTCACCGATAAGCTGTTATTAGCTCTGCCGCCTCTCGCGGCGCAGCGCTAAATTTGCCTGATATTCTCTGCTTATGAACTTATTAATTGGAAACATCGGTCATTTGGGGGTCATCGTGGCATTTGCCGCGGCGCTGGTGGCGGCGTATGGCTACTTCCAGGCCACGCGCGGCCGGGCACTCGGCGACACCGATGCCAGCTGGCTGCGCATTGCCCGCGGCGCGTTTTTCGTGCACGGGGCCGCCGTGATGGTCGTGATTGGCTGCTTGTTCAACATCATCCACGCCCACCGCTACGAGTACTACTACGCCTGGAGCCACAGCTCCAACCACCTGCCGGTGCAGTACATGATTTCGTGCTTCTGGGAAGGCCAGGAAGGTAGCTTCCTGCTCTGGATATTCTGGCACGTGGTGCTGGGCTTGTGCATCATGCGCTTCAACCGCAAGTGGGAGGCGCCGGTAATGGCCGTGTTTAGCGGCGTGCAGCTCTTCCTGGTGAGCATGATTCTCGGCGTGGTGCTTGGCGGCGTGAAGGTGGGTTCTTCGCCCTTTATTCTGCTCCGCGACTTCCTCACCGACCTGCCGGTGTTCAAGATGAACCCCGACTTTGTGCCCAAAGACGGCACCGGCCTCAACGCCCTGCTGCAGAACTACTGGATGGTGATTCACCCCCCCACGCTGTTCCTGGGCTTTGCGCTCACGCTCGTGCCGTTTGCTTTTGCCATTGCGGGCCTCTGGAAAAGAGAACTAACCGCCTGGGTGAAACCAGCTTTGCCCTGGACGCTCATCGGCGGCGGCGTGCTGGGCGTGGGCGTGATGATGGGCGCCTACTGGGCCTACGAAACGCTGAACTTCGGCGGCTACTGGAACTGGGACCCGGTGGAAAACGCCGTTTACATTCCCTGGCTGGTGCTGGTGGCCTCGCTGCACGGCATGGTGCTGTGGCAGAAACGCCGCACCGGCTTGCGCACCGCGTTTGCGCTGGTGGTGGCCACGTTTGTGCTGATTCTGTATGCCACCTTCCTCACCCGCAGCGGCGTGCTGGGCAACTCCTCGGTGCACTCGTTTACGGACCTGGGCCTGTCGGGCCAGTTGCTGATTTACTTGCTGGCCTTCACCGTGCTGGCCGTGGCGCTGCTGGTGTACCGCTGGAAGGAGATTCCGATTTCGCAGAAAGAGCTGACGGCTTACAACCCCGAGCTGTGGGTGTTCATAGGGGCTACGGTGCTGTGTCTGGGCGCCTTCCAGGTGCTCTTCACCACTAGCATTCCGGTGTATAATTCCCTCATGGGCCTCATGGGCATTAAAACCAACGTGGCCCTGCCCGCCGACCAGATTGCGCATTATTCCAAAATGCAGCTGTGGATGGGCGTGGCCGTGGCCCTGCTTTCGGGCGTGGCCCAAATCATGTGGTGGCAGCGCAACACCAAGGAGACGTTGATAAACTCCTTGTCGGCGCCGGTGCTGCTGACGCTGCTGGGCACGGCCCTGGTGGTGCTACTGGTGCGCTACAATGGCCTCACCATTTCGCCCGCTTACGTGGTGCTCACGCTGGCGGGCCTGTTCGGCGTGCTGGCCAACTTCGGCACCATATTCACCTTGGTGCGGCGCGGGGTGCGCCTGTCGGGTGGCGCGGTGGCTCACTTGGGCATCGCGCTGATGTTGCTGGGCATTCTGGCTTCGGCGGGTTATTCCAACATCATTTCCCGCAACGTGTCGGGCCTGCTGTACTCGCGGGAGTTTGATGAGTCGATGAACCGCGACAACGTGCTGCTGTGGCGCAACGAAACCACGCCCATGCACGGCTACGAAGTGACCTATACCGGCCAGTATTTTGAGGTGCCCGGCGTGCCCGGCTACGTGGACAAGCAGTACCTCTACCGCACCGACGACGAATATAAGGCGTTGGCTCGCTCGCCCATCATCAATGACGGCAAGACCTACTACCAGACCGGCGACACGGTTGAAATTCTGCCTGAGAATACTTACTACCGCATCACTTACAAAGACCAGAAGTCGGGCGAGCAGTTCACGCTGTACCCTCGGGCGCAGGTGAACGAGGAAATGGGCGGCGG
>DASVTG010000472.1:0-6604 GCA_036387695.1 Hymenobacter sp.
GCTTTACAGCTGATAGACTGAGACTCCCGCGACCGTGAAAATATACGCAAACCCTTCCCCCACCAGCACCTGGCGCACGGCGCCGGAGTCAAGCCCAGTGGGCAGAACTACGCGCCGCTCAACCAAATTATACAGGTGAAAAAAATGGATGGCGCCAGCGTCGAGGTAGTACAGCTCGTCGCCCCGGAAGCCGAGGGTGGTGAGCCCGGTGAAGGGCAATTTCTTTTTGTAGGTACCCAGGTTGTCGAACACGAAAATGCCGGTGGTGCGGTCTACCAGGTAGGTGTTGTTCTGGTACTGGCGCAGAAAGCGGAAGTCGGGGCGGGAGCGGCCAATAATTAAGTCCAACGGCGTGCTTTGCACCAAGCGCAGGGCCAGGGGGTCGAATTCGCGCAGCACTAGATTGCTCTCGTCCAGCAGCCAAATGCGGTTGTCGGGAGCCAGCGTGGCGGTGCGCACGGTGCCGTCGAGGTAATCGCCCAGCCTTACCTCGGTGATGGGCACCAGAAATCGGTCGAGCAGGATGAGTTGCTGCCGGTCATCGTTGAAAACGAGCGTGGTGGTGATGTTCCAGGCTTCCACCTGGGCCACGTGGCCGGGCTGGGTGGGGGCGTAGGTGTTCAGCGGCAACCCCTCGGGGCCGTACTGGCGGAGGTTGTTGTCGGCATCGGCCACGTAGAGCGCGCCGCGCCGGTCCAACGACGCCGCGCCGGGGTTGGGCAGCTTGATGAGGCGCAGGAATTTCCAAGGGGCCGCCGGCGTGGCCGAGGCAGCCGGAGCAGGAGCCGGCTGCACCGGCGCCACCACCTGTGTGGATGCGGGCGCCGTGGAAGCCGCCGAGGGAACGGTAACCTGGGCCTGAGCGGTGGCGGTGAGAAGGAGCAGAGCGGCGCACACGGCGAACCTCACCCCCTGCCCCCTCTCCACGGGAGAGGGGGTCAGGGGGTGAGGTGCCCCAGCATAACAACTACTTCTCAAAATGCCGTAGCGCCAATTCATTGCCATCATACACGCCGTAAGAACAATAATTGACCCATTCGCCCAGGTTGACGTAACGGCTGCCCGGGGCCACGGCCACATCGAGCGGCAAGTGGCGGTGGCCAAACACGTAGTAGTCGTGGTGCGAACGCGCTTCCACCTCGCGGCAGTATTGCAGCAGCCATTCTTCTTCGCCGAAATACTTGGCGTCGGCCTCGCCGTTTTGCAGGCGGCTGCGGCGGCTCCACTTATTGGCCACGCCGATGCCGAAGTTGGGATGCAGCCGCGCAAACAGCCATTGCGCAATGCCGGACGTGAACACCTGCTTCAACGCTTTATAGCTGTAGTCTTTGGGGCCCAACCCGTCGCCGTGGCCGATGTGAAACAGCTGCGCGCCGATGCGCTGCGTCACTTCGCGCCGCAGCACGGGGATGCCCATTTCCTGCGTAAAGTAGCCGAACATCCACATGTCGTGGTTGCCGGTAAAGATGGTGATGGGCAACCCGCCATCGGTCAGTTCGGCCAGCTTGCCTTGAAGGCGGCTGAAGCCCCGCGGAATGGTGTGCTTGTATTCAAACCAGAAATCGAAAATGTCGCCCAGCAGATAAATGGCCGCGGCATCCTTCGCCGCTTCGTCAAGCCAGCGCACAATGCGGCGCTCGCGGGCCAGCGAGGAAGCCGCATCGGGCGCACCCAAGTGGAAATCGGAAGCGAAATACACCCGGCGGCCGGGCGGCAGGGCCAGGTCAGGCAGCGTAAGAAGTTGCTTCATGTAGTGGTTTTGTCATTGCGAGCACAGCGAAGCAATCCGTCCTGTCCTCAGCGCTCAACCCTAAAACGTGATGAGGTTAAACGCTTGCGGCAAAATAAGCTTGTCACAAATGAGAGTTGGTCGCTGAGAGCAGGACGGATTGCTTCGCTGTGCTCGCAATGACAGATTATTCCTCGTCTTCCAGCAGGAACAGCGCCAGCCGGCGCGGCCCGTGCGCGCCCAGCACCAGGGTTTTTTCGATGTCGGCGGTGCGGCTGGGCCCGGTGGTGAGGGAAACCATGGAAGGCACGGCGCCGCCGTATCGGGACTGGACGACTTGCAGGGCCTCCCCTATCTCGGCCACTACCTGGCTGGGGCGGGCCAGCACAAGGTGTTGGTCGGGGTAGATGCTGAGCCGGCGCCCGCTGGCCGTGGCCGCCGACACCAGCACGCTGCCCGTGCGCGCCACCAGCGCCTCGCAGGAGGTCAGGCTCAAATCAGCTTGGGCAATGAAATTGGTCTCGTCGGCCCGGAAAGCCACGCCGGCCCGGTACAGCAAAGCCTGCATTTCGGGCTCCCACACGTAGGGCGCGCCCACTTGCTGCCGCTCCCGGAACCCGGCCACCTGGGCCGCCAGGTGCACCAGCGACTCGCAGTAGTAAAACTCGCCGCCCACTCGCTGAAAGCTTTCGGCAAACGCCACCACGGCGTCGCGGTTGCTCAGCGGCGGGTGCACGGGGGCCGTGAAGTCGGGGCGTGGTGGGAGCGGCGCAGGCCCGGCCGCCAAGCCTTGGCGAATGCGGGCCAGCACAGCCGCGCGAGAAGTATCGGACATGAGACAAAAGTACCGTTGAGGGGCACAAAAAAAGCCAGCCCTTGCGGACTGGCTTTTCTCAAACTACGTCGGGGCCATTACGCGCCGGCTACGGCGCTGCCGCTGGGGGCAGCTGCTTCGTTGTTGTTGCTGCCCGTGTCGAGGCCGGGCAGGTGCAGGTCGGGCAGGTCGTGGCTGAGGTTGCCGCCGGCGGCTTGCTCGCCTTTCACTTCGCTGGCGGTTTCGCTGCGGTCGGTGCCGGCCATGTGGGCCTGGTAGTTGGTCTGGCTGTCGAAGGGGCGCGGGCCCACGAGCCGGGTCAGGTCCTCCTGTTGGAGCACTTCCTTCTCCAGCAATTCCTTGGCTACTACCTCCAGCTCGTGGCGCCGCTCGGTGAGCAATTCCTTGGTGCGGATGTAGGCGTTTTCAATGATGTGGCGCACTTCCTCGTCAATCATCTGCGACGTGGCTTCCGAGTAAGGCTTCGAGAAACCGTACTCGCTCTGCCCTTTCGAGTCGTAGAACGACACGTTGCCGAGCTTGGCGTTCATGCCGTACATCGTCACGATGGAGTAGGCCATCTTGGTGATGCGCTCCAGGTCGCTCAGGGCGCCGGTGGAGATTTTACCGAACACCAGTTCCTCAGCGGCGCGGCCACCCAGGGCCATGCACATCTCATCAATCAGCTGCTCGGTGTTGTACAGAAACTGCTCTTTGGGCAGGTACTGCGCGTAGCCCAGGGCGGCCACCCCGCGGGGCACAATGCTCACTTTCACCAAGGGGTCGACGTGCTCAAGGAACCAGCCGGCGATGGCGTGGCCGGCTTCGTGGTAAGCGACAATGCGCTTCTCACCGGGCGAAATGATTTTGTTTTTCTTCTCCAAACCCCCAATCACGCGGTCGATGGCGTCGGTGAAGTCCTGGTCCGTGATGAACTTCTTGTCGCGGCGGGCAGCAATCAGCGCGGCTTCGTTGCAGACGTTGGCAATCTCGGCGCCGGCAAAGCCTGGGGTTTGAGCCGACAGACGGCGGGCGTCTACGTCGGGGCCCAGGGTCAGGGGCTTCAAGTGTACCTGGAAAATCTCGGTGCGGCCGTTGATGTCCGGCTTGTCGATGCTGATTTGACGGTCGAAACGGCCGGGACGCAGCAGCGCAGAGTCCAGGGTGTCGGGGCGGTTGGTGGCGGCGAGGATGATAACCCCCGAGTCCGTACCAAAACCGTCCATTTCCACCAGCAGGGAGTTCAGGGTGTTTTCCCGCTCGTCGTTGCCGCCGGGCACCGAGCCGCGCGAACGGCTCCGACCCACGGCGTCAATCTCGTCGATGAAGATGATGCAGGGAGCCTTGGCTTTGGCTTGCTTAAACAAGTCGCGCACCCGGGCCGCGCCCACGCCCACGAACATCTCCACAAAGTCGGAGCCCGAAAGCGAGAAGAACGGCACGTCGGCTTCGCCGGCTACGGCTTTGGCCAACAGGGTTTTGCCGGTGCCAGGGGGGCCTACGAGCAGGGCGCCTTTCGGAATCTTGCCGCCGAGGATGGTGAACTTGCTGGGGTTCTTCAGGAACTCCACAATCTCCTGCACTTCTTCTTTGGCCTCTTCCAGGCCGGCCACGTCCTTGAAGGTGATTTTCACCTTGTCGCCGCCTTCAAACAGGGCGGCTTTGCTTTTGCCAATGCTGAAAATCTGACCGCCGGGGCCACTGGCGCTGCCCATGCGGCGCATCAGGAACCAGAAGCCAACAATCATCAGCACAATGAAACCGTAGGTGCCGATGTAGTCGCCGGGGCTTTGCCGGTCCTCAATGTTGAGGGGCAGGCGCTGGGCGGCAGGAATGTCTTTCTGGGCGCGGTCCAAGTCCTCTTGGAAGAGTTTGGCGTCCACTACCGGGAAGTAAAACTGCGAGCCCGTGCCCGTGGCGCCAAACGGCGTACGACGCGTTAGCTCCTGCCGGTATTCGGGCTTTTTCAGGGCCTCGGGCTTCAGGGAAACCTCCACCACTTTCTGGTTGCTGATGATGGTGACATTGCTCACGTCACCGGCCGCCAGAATTTGCTCGAAGCGTTGCTGGTTGATTTTGGCGGGCGAGTTGAGGTTGTTGACCCACATCACCCCAAACAGAAACACAAGCAAGCCGGCCAGCACCCACAGCTGCATCCCCGGGCGGGGATTGGGCGCGGGCACCATCGGCTTCTTCTTTTTATTGTTGTTGGGATTTTTATCCGACATGTAAATAGCGAGTTAAATCAGGAATAACTACGGGCAAAACACCGCGCCGAAAACAAATGTTCGGCAAAATGAAAGACGCAACAGAAGTAGATTTATTTTATTACCTGTCATCCTGAGCGCAGCGAAGGACCTCATCACCGCTGAACGATTAGTTCCGGTTTGATAGGGTCCTTCGCTGCGCTCAGGATGACAGATTCAGGATGATAGAACCAACGCTTACGCCGGCTCAGCTTCAATGTAGCTGATGTCGGCGTCGCCCCACAGCTCCTCGAGGGCGTAGAACTTGCGGCGGTCGCGCAGAAACACGTGCACCACCACGTCCACGTAGTCCAGCAGCACCCACTCACGGTTGGTGCGGCCCTCGGTCTGCCAAGGGCTTTCGCCGGTTACTTTCTCAATTTCTTCTTCTACCGACCGGGCCACGGCCTCCAACTGCGTATCCGAATTGGCCGAGCAGATGATGAAATAATCGGCTACGGCATTTTTTAATTCCTTCAGATTCAGCACCACGATGTCGGCTGCTTTTTTGTCCTGCATGCCGCGAACGACCAAATCTGCCAATGTGTCTGAATCCTGACGGACCAACGTGCTTTTCATATTGTGTTGTTAGGTTTGAGCTTTGCAGCCAAAAGTCTACGAAGTTAACGATACGCGAAAGAAGGCCGTGGTTGTCACCCCTCAAACCTTGTTCACGGGCCAGCAACTGGTATGGTTGCCGGAGTGCGCCTCCACCAATACGGAGGCGCAAGCCTTGATTGTCCAAAACCGGGCCAGCGAAGGCTGCACCCTAATTACGGACTTTCAGACGGCTGGCCGGGGCCAGCGCGGGAATCAGTGGGAAGCCGCCGCCGCCGAAAACCTCATGCTTTCGGTGGTGTGGCAGCCCACGTTTCTGGCCGCTGCCCAGCAGTTCCAGCTCAGCCAAGCCGTGGCCCTGGGGGTGCACGACTGGGCCGCGGCATTGCTGGGCGCCGACTCCAAACTGAAGCTAAAGTGGCCGAACGACCTCTATTACGGCGACCAAAAACTAGGCGGCATTCTGATTGAGAACACCTTGAGCGGCTCAAAAATTCAATATAGCATCGTTGGAATCGGCTTAAACGTCAACCAGCAGCGTTTTGCCCAAGCCACCGCCACTTCGCTAAGCTTGCTCACGGGCCGCGCCTATATCCGAGAAACGCTGGCCGCCCGCCTGTTGGAGTGCCTGGAGCGCCGCTACCTGCAACTGCGAGCCGGGCAAGTGGGCCCGTTGCGGCGGGCCTATCTGCAGGTGCTCTACCGCTACCAGGAAACGCATGCCTTCCTGGTGGAGGGCCAGCGGGTGAGCGGCCAGATTGTCGGGGTGGAAGACGATGGCCGCCTGGCCGTGGCCATTGGCAGCGAGCTGCGCCGTTTCGGCATGCAGGAAATTCGCCATGCCTAGCAACCCCGGCGTCCTTTTCGGCATCAGGCAGGTACTATTCAGCTTCTGAAAAATTTTCAGGCAACCAAGCCGAACGTCTTGCCGAGTTGAATTTGACGGGGCCGTACAACTTTCGGTGCTTTCGCTGGTCTATCAAACCGAAATGCCTCGGCACCGGTTGGTTAAGCGAAACTTTCGTAACCCGGCACGGTGCTTGTTTTTAAGTTGTCAGGCCGCGTTGCTGTCGCCTGCTTTTCTGCTTCATTTCATGAAACTCTCTACTCGTTTTGTTGCGGTGCTGGCCCTGTTGGCCGCCACTTTGGCGCCGTCCTTCGGGGCGAATATTGTCGTGGAAGTAGGCGACAATTTCTACCGCGACCCGGATGGCACTTCCACCATTCGCATGGCGGTCAGTGACGTGCTGACGTTCC
>DASVTG010000473.1:0-3881 GCA_036387695.1 Hymenobacter sp.
TATTGCTGGCCGCCTCGGTGGTTGTGGCTTATATTGTTCCCGGGCATCTGCTCAAAGCTCGCTTCCGCCGTGGCCGCGCCGTTTGAGGACCTCGACCCGCTGCTGCACTCCCAGCTGCGGCTGGCGGTAATGTCGCTGCTGCTGAGTGTACGCGAGGCTGAGTTTACATTCCTGAAAGAGAAAACCGGCGCTACGGCCGGCAATCTGAGCGTGCAGCTGGGCAAGCTCAAAGACGCCGGCTACCTGAGTATGACCCGGGAAATGAACGGCAGCTACCCGCTCACCCGCTGCGCCATCACGCCGGTGGGGGTGGCGGCCTTTGAGAAATACGTGGCCGACTTGCAGCGCTACCTCAAGCCCGGCGGCTAGGCCTTTCGGTCGCGTCGGGCTACACAAAGACGGGTCTATTGCTCCTCAAGCCGCTTTTCAGGGCTTGCCAGGCCGCGCCTTGCCCTTTTAAGTCTTCCATTCATCACCTCATTTCTTCACTCGACGCCATGAAAAAGTCTTTGGTTTTGCTGTTGTTTTTGGTGGCCGCGGTGCTGGCCGCTCCCGCCCAAGCTCAGACCGGCGCCGCGGCGCTGGCCCATATTCAAAGCCGCCTGACGTGGCGCACGCCGGCCGACTCGGTGCAGCTGCTGGCGCAGGCCCTCGACCAGCTCCGGGCGCAGCGGCCCAACCCGTACGTGAGCTACTGGGGGGCGTTTGCGCAGTACCACCTATATTTCCGGGCCGGGCAGGACAAGCAAAAGGCCGAGGCCGCGCTGGAAAAAGGCATTGCCCTGCTGGACGAAGTGCCCACCAAAACCGCCGAGCATTACGCCCTGCTCTCGCTGCTGCAAGGCCTGAACCTGGAGTTTGCCAACTTCCTGACCGTTCCTTTCAAAGCCGGGGCGGTGAAAGAAAGCGCCGAAAAAGCCCTCACGCTGGCGCCCAACAACCTGCGGGCCCACTACGCCCGCGGCATCAATGACTTCTATACGCCCATGCAGTACGGGGGCGGGAAAGTAGCCGCCGCGCACTTCCTCAAGGCCATGGCCTTGCCCGACCAGCCCGACCCCAACCCCTACGCCCCCAACTGGGGCAAGGCCGATGCCTATTGCTACCTGGCCCAGGCCTACCAAGCCGCCGGGCAACTGGACCTGGCCCGCAAATACGCCACCGAAGGCGTGAGCAAATACCCCCAGCACAGTCGCCTGAAGGGCTTGTTGGCCAAGCTGTAAGCTTCAATACTCCAGCATCATGGTTTGCTTTAACCTCTTTCGCGCTGGGCGCGTCCTGGCCGTGCTGTGCCTGCTGGTTTCGGCCGCTTGGGCGCAGCAGCCGGTGCGCGGCAACGTGACCGACAAAGTCACCGGCGAGCCGCTGCTCGGGGCTGCGGTGCGGCTGGCCCAAACTCCCGGCGTGGGCACCGCTACCGACCTCGATGGTACGTTTGCCTTGCCTGTGGCCGCCGGCCCGCCCGATACCCTGCTGGTGAGCTACCTGGGCTACCGCACGTGGCGCCTGCCGCTGACCGGGCTTCCCGCCGCGCCGCTGGCGGTGCGCCTGGCCCCGGCCGCCGTGCAAACCTTGGCCCAGGTGGAAGTGACGGCCCAGCGCCCCATCGCCGAAGACTTCATTGTACGGGAGTTGACCTACCTGCAAATTGTGACCAATCCGGCCGCTGCCGCCGACCCGCTGCTGGCCGTGCGCACCCTGCCGGCGGCCACCAACACCGACGAGTCGGCCAGCATCAGCCTGCGCGGCTCCGACCCCAGCCAGACCGGCATCTACCTCAACAACGTGCCCATTTACGACGCCGTAAAGTTTGCCCAGCTCAGCGGGTTGGGCACGTTTGGCATTTTCAGCGCCGATTTGGTGAAGTCGGTGTTGGTGTTTCCGAGCAACCCACCGCTCGAATTCGGCAACGCCGGGGCGGGCCTGGTGAGCCTGAGCACCGACGAGCAGCCGCGGGCCCGTTTCCTGCAAGCCTCCCTGGGCTTGGCCAATTCGGGGCTGCTGGGCGGCCTGCCCGTGGGCCGCCGGGGCATGCTGAAAGCCTATGTAAATGGTCAGGAAGGTCGCCTGCTGCGCGCCGTGAACCCCGCCACGTTTGAGCGCCTGCCCCGTCTGGGGTCGGCGGACGGCGGGGTGCATTTTGCCACCAAATTCGGCGAGTACGGGACCTTCAAAGCTTTTGCCTACGGCGTGGCCGAGCAGTACACCTACCGCATGGCGACTGGTGCTGCACCGCGCGACGAGTACCGCTACCACAACCGCCGCGGCTTTGTTACGCTGAGCTACGAGCAGGCCTGGGCCCGTTCGGACCTTGCTCTGGCGCAGGGGTTCAGCTTGCGCCGCGCCGAGGACGCCGCCACTGCCTACCGCACCACCCGCCGCGGCCACGACGCCTACGCCGCCGCCCACTACCGCCGCTACTGGACCGATGCCTTCTCGACCCGCGTAGGCCTGAGCTACGACGAGCGCCGGCTTGCCGTGGAAGGCGAATTTCCGGCGGCTGCCGGGGGCGGCGCCACCTACGCCGTCGCTTTCGGCCGGGGCCGCACGCTGTGGGAAGCCTACCAATACACCAAGCTGCGGCGGGGTGCCTGGACGGCGGGCGCGGGCCTTCGCCTCAACGCGCTGCCGCGTCCGGCCCAGCCCGGCTATGCGAGTGCCCAACTCAACCTGCGCCGCGACCTGGGTGCCCGGCAATTTCTGAACTTGTCGGGCGGGCAGTACACGGCTACCACCGCCCCCGAGGGCCTGCAATACCCTTACCTGCGCACCCGCACCCGCCAACTGGCCCTCGACTACAGCTACGCCCGGCCGGGCCTGACCGTGGCCGCCGCCGTGTATGCCAAAGCCGAGCGGTCCTTGGTATCGGGGCGGTTGTTGGGGCTGGAGGGGTACGTCGAACGCGCCCTTGGCGCTCACCTGCGGGCCGATGTGGCCGTGGCAGTGGTGCGAGCCGCTCGTTCCGACTTCAATGCCCAAGACCCCGACGCGGTTGCCCTGGCCCGCGTTCAGCGGCGCTACAACTTGCCCTTTTCGCTCAAGAGCAACCTGCGCCTGGCGGGCAAGTGGGGCGAGCTGAGCACCTTTGCCCAATACCGGGCCGGGGCTGCTTTTACCCCGGTATTGGGCGCTGCGGTGGACCCCAACACGGGGGCGCTGCAGCCCCAGTACCCCACAGTGCCCAACGGCAGCGTTTTGCCCAACTACTTCCGCGCCGACGTATCGGCCAGCAAGTTTGTGCGCCGCCCCAGCAAAGCCGGCAGCCTCGTGCTTTTCGCCGTGCTCAGCAATGTTTTTAACACCAAAAACGTGAGCAGCTATGTTTACTCAGCTGACTATCAGCGAGCGAATTCAGTGCTCTTTCAACGCCGGCTCCTGTATTTCGGGCTGGTGAAAACCTGGCAATGAGTCTTGGATAAATGGATAAAGCGGTTGCTTGTGCAGGACTTCCTATAAACAAAAACTCCCCGGCCTGTTCAAGCCGGGGAGTTTTTCAACCGATGCGGCCCAGCCTACTACGCCTCATAGCTAGGCGAGAACGTACCGGCGGGTTGTCCGTCGGCCAACGGGTAATCGGTGTAGCCGTCGGCGAAACCATTGGGGCCGGGGGCATACATCGTGGCGGGGTCCACCGGAGCCAGCGGCAAACCGTTGCGCAGGCGCTCCACCAAATCAGGGTTGGAAATGAAGGGACGGCCAATGGCCACCAAGTCGCCGCGGCCGCTTTCGAGAGCCCCGTCAATCTGAGCCACAGTGTTGTAGCCGCCGGCGAGAATGATGGTATTGGTGAACTTCTGGCGAATGGTGGCTACCGTTTCGGCAGGCACGGCGGGGGCACCCATGCTTTCGTGGTCGGCCAGGTGCAGGTACACTACGCCAAT
>DASVTG010000474.1:0-2402 GCA_036387695.1 Hymenobacter sp.
GCTGCACTTGTTTGTGCAACGCACGGGGCAAGGCGACGGTGAGACGCTGGAGGAATTAGCGCCGCAGCCGGTGTACATCCTGGAATGGAAGCCCTGAAACAGTTAAAAGTTGAGAGTTAAAAGGTAAAACAAGGGCGCCTCATTTTTAACTTTTAACTCTCAACTTTTAACTTCCTTGCGGCGGGGCAACCCGTGCCACTACGGCGAACAATGGGTCGGAGCGGCCCGGCGGGCGGGGGCTGCGGTCGAACAGCTCGATGCCGTGCCAACCCCCGGCGGCCTGCACGTACTGTTGCACCAGGGCCAGGTGGCCGCGGTCGTCCAAGTGGTGCCAGGCGGCGATGGCCTTGCTGGGAAAGCAGCGGTTGGAGAACGTGATGACCAGCGGCGCTTCCGGCCGCAGCACGCGGGCCAGCTCGCGCAACACGGCCACCGGTTGGGTGAGGTAGTCGATGGACACGCAAATGGCAGCGCCGTCGAACTCCTGGTTGGCGAAAGGCAAAGCGGGCTGCTGGTTGAGGTCCTGCACCACGTAGGACGCGAGGCGCGGGTTGGCCTTGAGCTCGGCTTCGTTCATGCCCAGGCCCACCACCCGGCGGTAGGGCACCTCGGCGGGCAGGTGGCTCACCCAGCTGCTCATCAGGTCAAGCAGGGCGCTGTCGGGCGCGAAATACTCTCTGTAAAGCTGCGTGACGGCCGCAATGGCATGGTCGTCGATGTGCGTGACGAAGCGCGGGTGGTGGTAGAACTCGGCGTCGGAAGTTTCGTCTTGGCGCCGGAAGATGTGAGGCGGAAAAGGCTGGTTGAGGTCCATGAGGGTGTCCTGCGAAGGGTTGGGCAATAACAATCGGTGCGCTGACTAATTGGTTTGCTCAGTGTTCACGGGATTATCAAAGCTGTTGCATGATTCGCTATTTTCGCTTGTCATCCTGCGCTTGCGAAGGACCTTCTCACGTTGATGTGGATTCAAGTTACTGCTACCAGTTCAGCCGTGGTAAGGCCCTTGGCAAGCTCAGGATGACAGAACGTTTGAAGTGCTGAACCGCTTGCTAAGCTCCTTGCCCATTCGGCCTATCTTTAGCTGCCTGTGGAGTAAGTGGGCTGAGAACAGAACTAGATTTTGCAAATAATGACGGAGCGAGGGGTGCGTCGAATAAGGCAGATATTTCAGTGGTGGACAGTGGTGCTGGTGCTGCTAAGTGGCACGGCACAGGGGCAGACGGCTACTGTGCTGCGCAAGGACTTGAAGCGCGACTTTGGCGCCATTGGCGACGGAAAGACCAACGACCAGGCGGCGTTTGCCCGGGCCGCCGCTTTTTTCAACCAGCGGGCTACCACCGGCGCCACCGGGCCGGCCGAGCTGCGCATTCCGAAGGGGGTGTACATCGTGGGCCAGCAAACGGCCGACGGCAAGGGCGAAAACGTGCTGGCGCTCACGGGGTGCCGCAACCTGGCCATCATCGGGGAAGACAGCGCGACTACCGAAATCCGGTTTGCCGACGGCATGCGTTACGGCGCCTTCAGCCCCACTACCGGGCAGGCCTTCGAGTCCCCGTCCGCCTACTTTACCGACTGGAGCTACGGCGCCTTCAGCAGCACCATGATTGTGCTGCAAAAGTGCGACCAGGTGCGGGTCGCCAACCTGGCCTTGAACGGCAACAGCGCGCGGCTGGCGCTGGGCGGGCACTGGGGCGACACGGGCATTCAACTTCCGCAAGACGGTATTTTTGTGCAGGATTCGCGCCGCATCACGATGCGGAATTTGGCCATACACCATTTTGGGCGAGACGCCATTCAGGTGCTCAACCGCTTGGCCAAAAGCGTCGACGACCCCAACCGGGAAAGCATCGTGCTGGAGAATTCTACCTGCGACTACAACGGCCGGCAGGGCCTCTCGCTAACCGGCGTGAACGGATTTCGGGCCGTCAACTGCAGTTTCAGTCACACCGGCCGCGTGAAAAACCTGGGCAGCGGCCACGTGCTGTTTTCCAACCCGGCCGCGGGCGTGGACGTGGAGCCCGAAGGCGGCTACTGCACCAACATTGAATTCATCCGCTGCCGCCTGATTGACAACGGCGGCCAAGCCCTGGTGTCGGACCGGCCCGGCGGCCGCGCGCCGGCCATTACCAAGAACGTCCGGCTGACGGCCTGCACGCTGTGGGGCACCACCAACTGGGCGGCGTGGGTGACGCAGCCCGGATTTCTGTTTCAAGACTGCTTGTTCCACGGCGCTTTCGTGCACGGCTGCGACGCGGCCACTCCCGCCGAAGCCACGCAGTTTCGGGGGTGCACGTTTGAAGACAAGCCCTACGCGGGGCGGCCGGCCATGGGGCCTTTCCTGCTGTTCTCGCACCAGCACGCGCGCCAGATGAGCTTCACCAACTGCCACTTCGTGGGCACGC
>DASVTG010000475.1:0-22469 GCA_036387695.1 Hymenobacter sp.
GCGCGCCGTGGTGCAAACCGAAGCCCGCTTCAACCTCACGCACATTGGGCAAGTATTGTTGGGCCTGAACAACCCGCACATTGAGAGCTACGCCCACAATGCCCTGCCGGTGTACGGCCAGGGCAAGGAGTTGGGCGACGCGCAGTTCTGGCACTCGGTGCTGCGCCAATGCTTGCTCAATGGCTTCTTGGAGAAGGACATTGACAGCCTGGGCCTGGTGCGCATCACGGATAAAGGCCTCAACTTTATCGAGAGCCCCTATTCCATCACGCTGACCAAAGACCACAACTTCGACGCCGAGCAGAAAGCCGACGAGGAGAAGGAAGAAGTGCAGCAGGCCGCTGGCCACGACGAAGCCTTGTTCGTGCAGCTCAAGGAACTGCGCAAGCAAGTGGCCAAGCAGAAAAACCTGCCGCCCTACGTTCTCTTCCAGGACCCCAGCCTGAAGGAGATGGCCACCACCTACCCCACCACCCTGCACGACCTCACGCATGTGTCGGGCGTGGGCCAGGGCAAGGCCCAGAAGTTTGGCGCGCCCTTCGTGGCCGCCATCAAGAAGTACGTGGAAGACAACGACATCGAAACCGCCGAGGACGTGGTGGTGAAGTCGGCCGTGAACCGCTCGAAAATCAAGATTTACATCATCCAGCAAATCGACAAGAAAATGATGCTGGAGGACATTGCCTCGTCCAAAGGCATCGGCATGGCCGAGCTGATGGAGGAAATCGAGCACATCTGCTACTCCGGCACCCGCCTGAATCTGGGCTACTACCTCGACGAAATGGTGGAGGAAGAGCGCCAAGAGGAGATTTACGACTACTTCATGTCGGCCACTACGGACAACATTGCCGTGGCCATGAAGGAGCTCGGCGACGAGTTTACCGAGGAAGAGTTGCGCTTGGTACGCATCAAGTTCATCAGCGAGGTGGCTAACTAAGGCCAATAGAGCATTTAACGACCGCAGGTTTCGCCCAGACTGCACACCACAAAAAGGCCGCTTTGCACGAAGTGGCTTTTTTGTTGGTTGTCAAGCTTCGAGGCGGCTGGTTCCAACTCTGCCGCGTGTGCAGCGTATGGGCAGGCAAGCTTAGCCGCTGCTTAGCAGATATTTCCCGGGTCGTGTATGTGGATAGTTTTTGCGTTAATGGCGGCTTTGGTTTCTGCCACGGTGGTCACGCTTTCAAAAGCGGGCCTCCGGGGTGTGCCGCCTAGCCTGGCCTTCGCGGTGCAAGCCGTGCTGATTTTGATAGTGTCGTGGGGCACGGTGCTGTGGCAGAACCTGCTGCCTGACATCAGCCGGATTGAGCGCCGCAGTTGGGTATTTCTCATCATTGCGGGCATCTTGACGGCGGCATCCTCGCTGCTCTCGTTCCGGGCGTTGTCCATTGGCGATGCCTCGCGGGTGTCGCCGCTGACCAACGTGGCGCTGGTGTTTTCGGTGACGCTGGCGGCCATTTTTCTCAAGGAAAAGCTCAGTTGGCAGGTGGTGGCCGGCGCGGTGTTGATGGCTGGAGGCGCCATTTTGATTGCCACGGCCAAACCCTCATCCGAGGCCGAGGTCCCCAAAGAAAATGGTCGCCCCGAAACCGGAGCGACCATCCACAAATCCAAGCCGACGGCTCGGGTTTAGCAATACTCTTCGAACGCGCCTTGCAGGTTGTTCACGATGCGCATGGCGTCGGAACCTTCGATGTGGTAGCGCTCAATCATGTGCACCAGCTCGCCGTCTTTGAACAGGGCGATGCAGGGCGACGAGGGAGGATAGGGCAGCAGGTGCTCGCGCATCTTGGCCACGGCTTCGGTCTCCATGCCGGCAAACACGGTCACGAGCTTGCTGGGCTTTTTGTCGGCGCTGGCCAGGGCCATTTTCAGGGCGGGGCGGGCCTTGGCGGCGGCGCAACCGCACACCGAGTTCACGGCCACCAACACGGTGCCTTCGTTTGAAGCCAGCGCAGAATCAACTTCTGCGGGCGTCATCAACTGCTCAAAACCAACCTCGGTGAGGTCCTGGCGGATGGGCGCCACCATGTATTCGGGATAAACTGCCATTGTCGTAAGGAATGTTAAAAAGCGGCGGGGCCGCGTGCGGCACAAAAGTACGAATGGCTAAAGCATTAGGGGGTCGGGAAAGTTTCGGGGGCGGTAGCGACTGGCAGCAACGACAAACGCAGAACGTCATGCAGAGCGCAGCGACGCATCTCGCGTGCCACCAGTAAACCCATCATAATAGTTAGCGGTGGCGGGCAAGATGCTTCGCTGCGCTCTGCATGACGTTCTTTTTGTCCGTCCCTTGGTGCCGGCTAAACCGCTTACGGCACTATCGTCGCAATGCTGCCGTCGGCGTTGCGCTTCAGCTCCGTCACTTTTATGTTGCGCAGCCAGGTTTTGCCGGAGAGTTGGGTATCATGGTAGAAGATGTACCATTTGCCGTCCTTCTCGATGATGGAGTGGTGCGTAGTCCAGCCTTGCACGGGCTCCATGATGACGCCTTTGTAGGTGAACGGGCCGGTGGGCTTGTCGCTGGTGGCGTACACCAGCAGGTGGGTGTCGCCGGTGGAATAGGAGAAGTAGTACTTGCCGTTGTACTTGTGCATCCAGCCGCCTTCGAAAAAACGGCGCTTGGTGTCGCTGGCCAGCAGCGGCTTCCCGGCTTCGTCCACGATGACCAGCTCTTTCACGGGGCCGCCGAACTTCTTCATATCAGTGCTCAGCTTGGCCACGCGGGCGTTGAGGGCGGGCACGTCGCCGCTCGGTTCGTTTTCGGCGGCGTTGGGGTTGTATTTGCCGCCCTGCCAGCGCTGGAGCTGGCCGCCCCACAGGTCCCCGAAGTACATGTAGGAAGTGCCGTCGGTGTCGGTAAACACGGCCGGGTCGATGCTGAAGCTGCCGGCAATGGGCGTGGGCTCGGCTTTGAAGGGGCCAGCGGGCGTCTTGCTGGTGGCCACGCCGATGCGGAAGACGTCCTGCTTGTCCTTCACCGGGAAGTAGAGGTAGTAAGTGCCATTTTTAAAGGCGGCATCCGGGGCCCACAGCTGGCGGCCGGCCCAGGGAACGTCCTTCACGGCCAGGCCCACGCCGTGGTCGGTCACTTTGCCATTCACGCTGTCCATCGACAGAATGTGGTAGTCGTTCATGGCGAAATGGTCGCCCTTGTCGTTTTCCGGAATGCCCGCCTCGATGTCGTGCGAGGGGTAGATGTAAATCTTGCCTTCGAACACGTGGGCCGACGGGTCGGCAGTATAAATTTCGCGCACCAATGGCTCCGAGAGCGGTTTTTTGGCGCCCGTAGTGTCAGCTTGCGGCACTGCGACATTGGTGGCGGTTTCGGAGGTTGAGTTATTGCTCTGGCAGGCGCCGAGCAACGCAAGGGAGGCGGCCAGCACCGGGGCAGCCAGTTTCATTTCAGGAAAAAGTTGCATGGGAATTTTTAGAATGGAAGCCGTTTTCGATGTGGCACAAAAGCGGGTTTTCGCCTTTCCCAAGCAAAGCAGATTCGAAACGGAGCGTAAATATAGATGCGACGCTCATTCGTACAATCAACTGATTAATAACGTTTTTTAATCCCAAAATACCGAAACCGATTGTGATAGGCCAGTTAAAACCTGCTCGGCAAAAGCCCGTTTAGCTAAGGTGGGGCAGATAACTATTTTGCCCCCAACTGTTTTTATCGAACTGTCGCTGTGCACAGGCAGTCACCCGCGCTTTTTTCCGTTACTCATGGACACTCCCGTAGCCACTTCTTTCCGCAGAATATTTCAGGTCATCGACGGCAACAGGAAAGCCGTGGGCGACGGCTTCCAGGTGACCAGCCCCATGCCCGGGCCGCGCATCCGCCAGCTCAGCCCCTTTCTGCTCATCGACCACATTGGCCCCATGACGGTGGCTCCCAGCGAGAAGCCCCTGGGCTCGCCGCCCCACCCCCACCGCGGCTTCGAAACCGTGACCATTATGTACCAAGGCGTGCTCGCCCACCGCGACACGGCCGGCCACGCCGGCAACATCGGCCCCGGCGACGTGCAGTGGATGACCGCCGGCGCCGGCCTCATGCACGAAGAGCTGTACGAGAAGGAGTTCACCCGCCAGGGCGGCACGCTGGAAGTGGTGCAGCTGTGGGTGAACATGCCCAAGAAAGACAAAATGGCGCCGCCGAACTACCAGGACATCCGTTCTGAGGCCATCAAGACCCTGCCCACGCCCGACGGCAAAGGCACCATCCGCGTGATTGCGGGTACTTACGAAGGCGTGAGCGGCCCCGCCACCACCTTCTCGCCCATGACCATGCTGGACGTGCACCTCACCAAAGGCGCCGAATTCACCCTAACCCTACCCGCCGACTACAACGTGGGCCTTTACATCGTCAAAGGCAACGTGCAGCTCCATGGCAACTACGCGGCCGCCACCAAGCAGCTCGTGGTATTGGGCTGGGACTCGCAGGAAGCCCACATCACCGCCACCGAAGACAGCATTGTGCTGGTGCTGGCCGGCGAGCCAATTGAAGAGCCCCTGGCTACTTACGGGCCGTTTGTGATGAACACCAATAAGGAGTTGGTGCAGGCCATTGCCGACTTTGAAAGTGGAGCCATGGGCAAGTTTGAGGACGACGAGTAGGCCCTGCCAGAAGCTCGGATTCTGAACCTAAATAAAACGTCATGCCTCGGTTGCGCTCGGCATGACGTACTTTTTTCTTGGTATTACCTCTGGCTGGCCTCAGCGGCTGCCGTAGCGCTGGCCGAAGAAGTCGCCTTTGTTCCAGGTGGGGCGCACGGGGCTTTGGGCCACCTGGTAGCCAATGAGGAAGCAAAGCTGGACGTACTTTTTGCCGTCTTCAAAGTCGAACGTGCCGTTGATGTCGTCTTGCGGCTTGTGGTAAGTTACGGCGCGCCACTTCTGCACGGTCTTGTTGAGGTTGTTTTTGCCGTCGGCGGTTTTGTTGCCGTATTTGATGTGCAGGGCGGGAATGCCGGCCGTCACGAAGTTGTATTGGTCGCTGCGGATGAAGCGGTTTTGCTCGGGCTCGGGGTCTTGCTCCAGGGTGATGCCCATGTAGGCGGTGGCCTTTTTCACGGGCTCGATGAGGGTGGAATGCTGTCCGCCCAGCGCCACCACCGACAGCAGCGGGGCGATGATGGTGGGCATGTCCATGTTCACGTCGGCCACGATGCTGGCCTTGGGCACCGTGGGGTTGGCGGCAAAGGCGGCCGAGCCGAGCAGGCCCAGCTCCTCGCCGGTCATGAACACGAAGAGCATGCTGCGCTTGGGCTTCTCCTTCAGCTTGGAGTAGATTTTGGCAATTTCCAGCACGCAGGACACGCCCGAGGCATTGTCGTGGGCGCCGTTGTTGATGGAGTCCCCTTGCACCGGCGCGGTAATGCCCAAGTGGTCGAGGTGGGCCGAATGCACCACGTACTCGTTCTTCAGCTTGGCGTCGGAGCCCGTCACTTTGCCCACCACGTTGTAGCTCTCGATGTCCTGGTAGGTGGATTGCGCGCTGGCGCTAACCGTGGCTTTCAGCACGGCCGAAGCCGGCTTGCCGCTCTTCAGCGACGCAAATACGGTGGCCGTGTCCAAGGAAGCAGTTTGCATGAAGCGTTGGAGCGTGGCGCCGTTGATGGTGGCGTAGAGCTGCTGCTTGCTGCCCACCGCGAAGGACCGCGAAGACGCCACTTTGCCATTGGGGCCCAGCACGCTGTAGGTGCCGCGCTTCACGTCGGGCAGGGTGCGGGCGCGTGGCGAGGCCACCATCAGGCCCACCGCGCCGCGCCGCGACGCATTCTGCAGAATGACCGATAAATCCTGGCTGGCGGCGGCCACCGTGGAGGCAAACGTGCTGGGCGCGCCGCGCACAATTATCACCACTTTGCCCTTCACATCAAGGCCGGCGAAGTCGTCGTAGCCCAAGTCGGGCGCGCTGATGCCGTAGCCCGCAAAGGCCAAGGGCGCATCCGTAACGGCCGTAGTGGGCAGCTCGGGACTGGGGTAAATGACGTAGTCCTGCCCAGCTATGAGCGGAGCCACGCCCTGCGCGTCGCGGGCCGCAAACGTGGCGCCGGGCTTGATGAAAGCTTTGCGCAGCATCACCTTTTGCACATAAGTGCCGCCTTGGCCCGCGGGCTGCACGCCCAGGGTTTTCAGCTGCTTCGTGACGTAGTCAACGGCCATTTGGTAGCCGGGAGTACCGGCCTGGCGGCCCTGCAATTTGTCATCGGCCAGGTAGGCAATGTGCGCCTTGATGGCTTCGGGCTGCACTTGGTCGAGGACTTGCTTGGCGGGGGCGGGCACCGTGAGCGACGCTTGTGCCTGGGCGACAGGGCTGAGAAGCAGGCTAACGAAGGTTGTTTTTAGGAAGAGCGCTTTCATGTTAGGAATGGAATTAGGTTCCAAAGAACGACATGTCGAGCACAGCCGTGGCGGGCGACTTGCTAATCAGCTTGAATTGGCCCAACCACAAATAAAGGAACGCTGTAGAGACGCAACACTTTGCGTCTCGGCGTCCGCGCCGCTTGCATAATCGTTTGGCGTTATCGTACCCCGCCGAGACGCAAAGTGTTGCGTCTCTACAGCGTTCTGGCTAAACCAAACGGCTGTTGCATCATTACTTCAACGCGAGAATCTGCTTCAATTCCGCCTCGGTCACGGTGAGCAGGCCCACTTTGGGCAGGCGCTCGGTGAGGGTGCGCCAGTTGGGCTCCTGCTTGAAGATGGGGCGCAGCAGCGCCAGGGCCGCGGGTACCTGCTGCTTGTTGGCCAACGTGATGGCGTGCCAATACTTCATTTCCAGGTTCTGGGGAAACATCTTTTCGGCCGCTTGGTACTCCTGCATGGCTGTGGGCATGTCGTTTTTCTCCACGGCGAGGTCACCGGCGTTCATGTGGTCGTAGGCGCGCTGTAGGCTGAGCAGGCGGCGCATCTCCACGAGCGGCGTGGCGTGGTCTTCTACGCGCAGGTCCACGAGGCGGTCGGCCCAGGGCCCTTCGGTGGCGGTGCCGCGCACCACGAGCAAGGCTGCTGACTGCCGGCCGCGGATGTCGCCGCCCACGGCCTGGGCGGCGTCGAGGGCAGCCAGCACCCGCTCGGCCAACGGGAGCTTGGCGTTTTGCTCGTAGGCTTTGGCCATGGCGGGCCACACGGTGGCGTTGAGCATCATGTTGGCCTGCACCGAAAACTGGTTGCCTTGCTGGTGGCCGGCCATGTCGACGCACTTCTTGCCGGTGTGGGTGGCTACGCGGCCCTGGTTGTCGAGGATGGCGACCTGGCGCACGTCACGGCCTTCGTCGTTCGACAGCAGTTCATCCAGCGCCTGTTGGGCCGACTTCCCGCTTTTCAGCAAAGCCAAACCGCGCAGGCCAAACGACTTATTGGTGAACGACTGCGTGGCCACCACGCCCACCCCGGCTTCGCCCCAACTCACCGATGTGCCCACCGAAAACCAGTGGCTTTGCACCGCCACGGCCATTTCGCCGGTGGCGGGGTCGCGCGCCACAATGCTGAAGGTGTGCGCAAACGGGTCGGTGGTGGAATACATCTGTGCCGAGGCCGGCAGACGCAGTAATAGGAGCAACAATAACGACAGCAGGTATTTGTGGAGCATGGGGCAAGCAGGGTTTAGCTGGGAAATTTGAACGGATGCACCAAAGTAAGGGAGGAGGCCGACGTTAATGACTTTGCAACGAAGCGCTGCAATTACTAACAACATTGGTGAGCGAGGAGGTTATTTTTAATAAAACCATAGATACTATGCGACTGGAGCCAAAACTGGAGTTCATTTGCGTACCCGTTGCCCAATTGCGCGCTGCTTTCCAAACGTTTGCCTATTTGATTCGCTTATGAAAACTGCTACCCGCCGCTTGTTGCTAACCGCCGGTATGCTGGCGGGTTTTCTTGCCCGGAGCCACGCCCAGCAATTCACCCCACAGGTGCAGGAGTTCATCAAAGTCAGTGCGCCCGTCGTGGCCCTCACCGATGCCAAGGTGATAGACGGCACGGGCCGGCCCGCGCAGCCGCACCAAACCGTGCTGCTGCAAAACGGCCGCATCACCCAGGTGGGCGCCATGAGAAAAGTGAAGGTGCCGGCCGGCGCCCAAGTCATCAACTGCGCGGGTAAAACGCTGATTCCGGGCCTCGTGATGCTGCACGAGCACCTGTATTATACCATGCCGGTGGGCGGCTACTTCAACATCGCCCAAATGCCTTATTCTTTCCCACGGCTGTATTTGGCCGGGGGCGCCACCACCATCCGCACGGCGGGCAGCATTGAGCCGCAGACCGATTTGGCCATCAAGCGGATGATTGGCGAGGGCAAGCTCATCGGGCCCGACATGGACGTGACCGCGCCCTACATGGAGGAGCCCAGCATGGACATTCCCGCCCTCAACACCATTAAAGGGCCCGAGGACGCGGCCGCTTCCACCAAGTTTTGGGCCGACAAGGGCTGCACGTCTTTCAAGATGTATATGCACGCCACGCGCGCCGACCTGGCCGCCGTGGTGCGCGAAGCCCACGCCCGCAAGCTCAAAATAACCGGCCACCTCTGCGCCATCAGCTACCGGGAAGCGGCCGAAATCGGCATCGACAACCTGGAGCACGGCTTTATGGCCAGCTCGGACTTTGTGCCCAACAAAGCGCCCGACGTGTGCGACAACGGCGTGCGCCAAAGCTTGCTGAACTTGCCCGTGAACAGCCCCGAAATGACCAGCCTCATCAAGTTTTTGGTGAGCAAGAAAGTGGCTCTCACGTCCACCCTCACCGTGTTTGAGCCCTACACCGGCCGCGAGGTGGTGCTGGGCGGCGGGCTGGACGCCCTCATTCCGCAAATGCAGGAGCGCGAAACCGCCACCTGGAAGCAGAACCAGCAGCGCGATACGGCCAGCGTGCGCCTGTTCAAGAAGAACATGGCCTGGGAAAAGCAGTTCTACGACGCCGGCGGCCTGCTCGTGGCGGGCACTGACCCCACCGGCGCGGGCCGCACCATTGCCGGCTACTCCAACCGCCGCCAGATAGAGCTACTGGTCGAAGCCGGGTTCACGCCGGTGCAAGCCATCAAAATCAGCACCCTGAATGGGGCTATCTACCTGGGCCGCGAAAAGGAAATTGGCACCATCGAAGCCGGCAAGCGGGCCGACTTGGTGCTCATCAATGGCGACCCGGAAAAGGACATTCAGCAGGTACGCCAAATGGAAATTGTGTTTAAAAATGGGGTGGGTTTTGACTCCGGCAAGTTATTTGAGTCGATGAAAGGGAGGGTGGGTTTGAATTAATTCAACTTTTTTTCAGCCCGCACATAAGGTTTTGCAGCTTGCAAGCACAACTGTGGGCTGAGCATGCTAAACCCTTACAGCAGCCTGCAAAATCGTTTGTGAGACCGTTTTCATGGCCTTTAAAAATCGGGTTGAAAGTCTTTCGCCGCCGTCGTTTTCGGGGTGAACTAGTCTGATTTGCTTAGCGTTAAACAATCTTGCACCAAATCATTACCCGCTTTTTCCTTATCTTGAGAAAATAGTTTGTGCATCAAACTGAGCCCCTCGCCCGCAAAAACGGCGCAGCTTATCGTGCTGCTATCCCCTGGCCCGCGCTCTTTCCTTAACTGACCCTTACCATGACTAGCAATATAATTTTTTCCGAGCAGTTTGTTCCCCAGTTTCAAATTCCGACTTCTGCCCAGCGCCAGACGCACGAATTGAAAACCTGGCCTTCTTGCTTCGCGGCCGTGAAAGCCGGCAACAAGCCCTTCGACGTGCGAGAGAATGACCGCAACTTTCAAATCGGCGACAAACTGGTGCTGCGCGAGTTCGAACCCGAAACCGAACAGTACACCGGCCAGTCCATCACCCGCTGGGTAAGCTACGTGCTGCAAGGCGGCGCGTTTGGCGTTCAACCCGACTGGTGCGTACTGGGCTTTAGCGACTTACCGCCCATCCCGGCTGGCATCACCGACATCCGGCTTTGGTAACCAAAACGAGGTAGAGACGCATACTTGCGTCTCGTCGTTGAACGTTAGCAGCCAACAATGTCCTGACGCTGAGACGCAAACACACGTCTCTACCTTCCCAGGAAGTTGCGAATGTTGTCGTTCAGGAATTTGGCATCGGCGGGGTTGGGCGCCGCACCGGCGGTGTGGCCCCAGAGCGACGGAATGGGCTTGAGCACCACCCCGGCAATGAAAGCGGCCTCGTAACGCGCGTCGGTGAGCGGAAAATACAAGTCCGTTTCCGAAGGCATGTACAGAATGGGCACTTTAACGGAGCGCAGGGCCTTTTCTACGCTGCCGCCAAAGCCGGGCGTAGTGCCCACGTCGTGGCGCTCCCAGGTGCGCATCTGCAAAATAAGGTCGTTGGCATCGGCGCCAGGGATGAAGTTGGTGCGGTACTCGTGCAACACCTGCTCGAAGCTGGTGCCGGGCTTGGCGTCGGCTTTCCAGAGCTCGCGCCGCCACCATTCCTGCGAATACAGCCACGCCGTCCACACCGTGGCAAAGGCCTCGATGCCCTTGGTGGGCGGCGCGGCGTAGTCGCCATTATTGAAAGCAGCATCGGCGGTGAGGGCGGCAATCTGGCCTTCCAGGCGCACCACGCCGTGCGGATAGTTCTTGGCCGTGCCCGCCGTGGCCACCAGGCGGTCGGCAAACGTGGGGTAGCTCACCGCCCACTGAAAAGCCTGCTGGGCGCCCATGGAAAACCCAATGATGGCCCGCAGATGGGTTATTTTCAAGTCCTGGGTGAGAAGTTGGTGCACGGCGGCCACGTTGTCGCGGATGGTCATGACCGGGAAGCGCGGCCCATGCAGCGGCTCGGGCGTGTTGCTGGGCGATGACGAATGGCCGTTGCCAAACAGCTCGGTGGCAACCAGAAATACCTGGGCGGTGTCCAGCGCTTTGCCGGGACCGATGAGCCACTCGTAGCCGTGGTGGTCGGCCATGTAGTGCGACGGCAGCAGGATGGCGTTGTCGCGGGCGGCGTTGAGGTGGCCGTAGGTGCCATACACCACGCGGGCCTGCGGAAGCGTCACGCCGCTCTCGGTCCGAAAATTTGCGATGGTGAAAACGTGGTGTTTCGCGCGGTCCACGCGCTTGGCCGCGGGGGCATCTTGGGCGTGAAGCCCGCTATTGGCAAGCGCCACAACGGCACTGGCTAAGGCAAAAATTCGTAGGAAACAACGCATAATGACAAGGTAAAACGAGGAACCGACGTGGAAGCTGTAACTCTAATGCAAATTCGTGATTGGTGTCCCGTTGTGCCTCACCCCCGGCCCCTCTCCGGTGGGGAGGGGAGCCTGTTCGAAATCGTTGAACGCACCCCTCTCCGGTGGAGAGGGGCCGGGGGTGAGGCGCAACGCGTACGCCGAAACCGCTTTATTGCAGCCGTTGGGTTTACCTTGCCTCCCTCCTCTTTGCCATGCCCGACGCCCCGACGCCCATTATTCGCGCCCAGCACCTCCGCAAACGCTTTGGGGCGCATGCCGTGGTGCAGGACGTGTCGTTTGAGCTGGCGGCCGGCCAAACACTGGTTTTGCTCGGCCCCAGCGGCTGCGGCAAAACCACGCTGCTCAAAATGCTAAACCGCCTGATTGAGCCGGACGGCGGCACGGTGGAAATCAATGGCACCGACGTGCTGGCCCAACGACCCGAGGAGCTGCGGCGCGGCATGGGCTACGTCATTCAGCAAGTGGGCTTGCTGCCGCACTACACCGTGGCCGAAAACGTGGCCGTGGTGCCCAGGTTGCTCGGACACGCACCTGCCGCCATTGCGGAGCGAACTGCGGAACTGCTCACGCGGCTGCACCTGCCGCCCGCGCGCTACGCCGGGCAGCTGCCGAATCAGCTTTCGGGCGGGCAGCAGCAGCGCGTGGGCCTGGCCCGCGCCTTGGCCGCCGACCCGCCCATCGTGCTGCTCGACGAGCCCTTCGGCGCCCTCGACCCCATCACCCGGGCCAGCATCCGGCGCGAGTTTCGGGAGTTGGAAGAGCTGCGCAGCAAAACGGTGGTGCTCGTGACGCACGACGTGACCGAAGCCTTCGAACTGGCCGACCGAATCCTGCTGCTCGACGCGGGCCAGGTGCAGCAGATGGGCACGCCGCGCGAGCTGCTCTTCCGGCCCGCCAACGACTTTGTGCGCCGCTTCTTCGCAGCCGAGCGGCTGGCCTTGCAGCTGCGCACGCTCACGTTGGGCGACGTTTTTCCCGCCTTTGCAGCCGAAAAACCGCCGCAAATTTTCACTTCGCAAACCACCGTTAACGAGGCTCTGGAAGCGTTAACCAACGGCAGCAACGCGCCACAGGAAGCGCGCTTTACCGTGGCACAGCTCATGGCGGCTTTTGGAGGAGCCCTGCAACGAGAGGAGGACGCATGGAAACGCTAGCGGCCCTCTTCGCCTTCTGGCACGAGCAAGCCGGCAAACTGGGCGAGCAGACCCTGCAGCACATTGGCCTGACGGCAGTTTCGCTGTTGCTGGGCGTGCTGCTAGGCGTGCCCGTGGGCATATGGCTGTCGCGCCGGCCGCGTTGGGCACCGGCGGTGCTGGGCCTGGCGGGCGTGTTGCAAACGGTGCCCAGCATCGCCCTGCTCGGCTTCCTGATTCCGCTCATGGGCATCGGGCCGGAGCCGGCCATTTTCGCGCTGTTCCTGTATTCGCTGCTGCCCATTATTCGCAATACCCTGGCCGGAATTCAGGGCGTGCCGCCAGCCGTGGTGGAAGCGGCCCGCGGCCTGGGCCTCACCGATAGCCAGGTGCTGCGCCGGGTGGAACTGCCGCTGGCGCTGCCGGTGCTCATGGCCGGCATCCGCACGGCCACGGTGATTAACGTGGGCGTGGCCACGCTGGCCGCCTACGTGGCCGCGGGCGGCTTGGGCGAGTTCATCTTCGGCGGCATCGCCTTGAACAACCCGGTGATGATACTGGCCGGGGCGCTGCCGGCCGCCGCGCTGGCGCTGGCTTTTGATGCCGCACTGGGCAGCGTGCAAAAACTGAGTGCCCGCCGCCTAAGCCAAGTAGGCGTGGGCTTGCTGGTGGTGCTGCCGCTGCTGGGCGTGCTGTACTTGCTTCCGCGCAGCACGGGGAAGCTGCTGGCCGGTTTCAGCCCTGAGTTTGTGGGCCGGGCCGATGGCTTGCCGAGTCTCACCAAAACCTACGACCTTACGCACCTGCCCAGCGTGGTGCTGGCGCCGGCGCTGGTGTACGAGGCCGCCCGCAACGCCAACGTGGACGTCATCGACGGCTACTCTACCGACGGCCGCATTCGGGCCTACCACCTGCGCGTGCTGCACGACGACCGCCGCGTGTTTCCGCCCTACTACGCGGTGCCAGTGGTGCGGCCGGCGCTGCTGCGCGAACACCCGGAACTGACCGCCGTGCTGGCCCAATTGGATGGGCAGATTTCCGATTCGGCGATGACGGACCTAAACTATCGGGCCGACTACCTGCACCAGGAACCCAAGGCCATTGCCGAAGCTTTCCTGCGCCGCCGGGGGCTGTGGAAGGACCCGCACCCGACCGTGGAGGGCGCCCCCGTGGTGAAACTAGGCTCCAAGATTTTTGCCGAGCAATACATTCTCACGGAGATGTACGCCGCCCTCATTCGGGGCAATACCGGCCTGGGCGTGCAAACCAAAACGGGCCTCGGCGGCACCACCATTTGCTTCGAAGCCCTGCGCAGCGGCGGCATCGACATGTATCCGGAATACACCGGCACGGGCCTGCTGGTGCTGCTCCAGCCCACGCCCGCCGTGGTCGACTCGCTGGGCGGCCAGCCCACGGCCGTGCTGAACTACGTGCGCGCCGAGTTTCGCCGCCGCTACCAGCTGGAATGGCTGGCGCCGTTGGGTTTCAACAACACCTACGCCCTGCTGATGCGGCAGCAGCAAGCGCAGCAACTGGGCATTGCCAGCGTGAGTGAGTTGGGTAGGTATCTACGGCAGTGACGCTTTATTTCGCACGGAGTTAAGGGGGAGGGAAAAAGGAGTTTCACAAAGGCTGAACATCCTCCGTGTAACTCCTTTTTTTCCTCCCCTTAACTCCGTGCGAAAACTACCTGCCTCCATGACCGTCACCCTCGCCACCCCAGCCGATGCGCACCGCCTCGTCCGGCTCGTGAACAGCGCCTACCGCGGCGACACCTCCCGCCAGGGCTGGACCACCGAGGCCCACCTGCTCGACGGCCAACGCATCGACGAAGCCGGCATGCGCGAGATGCTGGCTGTGCCCGAAGCAGCCATGCTGCTCTGCCTGGGACCAAACGACGAACTGCTGGGCAGTTTCTACGCGCATCCCACCGGCGGCCAAGTCTACTTGGGCATGCTAGCGGTATCCCCCAATTATCAGGCCCAAGGCGTGGGCAAGTTTCTCATTCAAGCCGCCGAAAATTACGGCAGCCAACACGGCTGCACAGTGAGCAAGATGACCGTCATTTCGGTACGAACCGAGCTTATCGCCTTTTACGAGCGGCTGGGCTACCGCCAAACCGGCGAAACCGAACCCTTCCCCACCGACCCACGCTACGGCGTCCCCAAGCAGCCGCTCACGCTACTGGTGCTGGAAAAGCCCCTGGCTCTCGCCTAGATACAAGCACGTTTGGGGAGAAGGCTCCCCGCGAAGGCGGCTACTACAGCAGCTTTTGGAAGAAAGGCACTAGCTCGGCGGCCATGAGGCCGTGGTCTTCCACGCTCGGGTGGCCGCCGCAGCCCCGGGCCTGCATGGGCTGGAAAAAGTACAGGGCCACGGGCGCGGCAGCGGGGTAGCCGGCATCCGTCTGCTGCTTCACGGCCGTGAGGCAGCCTTGCAGCAGCGCCCGGTTTTTCCCGTTTATCATGGGGCTGCTCAGCAGGGCAATCCGGGCCTTGGGGTACTTGCTTTTTACCAGCTTCACAAACTGCACGTAGTTGCCCACGTAGCTGGCGCTGTCGAACGGCAGCCGGGGCGTTTTGCCGTCGCCGTTGCTTAGGTCGTTGGTGCCCAAGGCAATGCTCACCACTTTGGGGCTATAGGCAGCAAAATCCCAGCGTTGCGGATTCTTCTCCTGAAAGTCGATTTTCTCATACACCTGCGGCATGGTAGGCCCGTCGCTGTTCCAGTTGCGGTAAACGCCGATGCCGCTCACGCTGCTCAGCACGAAGTTGGTTTTCAGCGCTCGCGCCACGCGTGGGCCGTAGGCTTGGTAGGCGTTGTGCTGGTCATGGTATTGGCCGCTGCCGCAGGGCACTTCCGACGCGTCGGCCGCCGCCCCGCACGTGATGCTGTTGCCGATGAACTCAATCAGAGGCGCCGCGGGCTTAGGCAGCGCCTTCGCTTTTTTCCCCACTATTTTTTGAATGGCAATTGCCCCGGTATGCGCCTCCGTGGCCTTGTAAACCCAAACCGTGTGCTTGCCCGCACCGGAAGCCGTCAGGGTGATGGGCTCTTTTGAAGTGCCAGAAATCCTGAGCCGCTTCTGGTACACCCCGTCGAGCTCGTACTGCAGGTAGTTGTGGTCCTGGCCGTTGGGCAGGGAAACCACCAGCTGGCAGCTACTGCCTTCGAAGCTGAACCCAAAGTGCGCGGCCGAGCTAATCAGCTCCAACTGCTGCTCCTTGTTAATCAACGTCCGGCCGTATGGCTTTAGGGCGGTGGCCGGCAACGCATCGGCTGCTTTGGTCGCTAGTGGAGCCGGATGGGACGACGAAAAGCTCAGATTCAAGCAGCTAAAACCTATTAGCAAGTATTTTAGGGAGGAGTTCGACTTCATAAAAATCAGGGCCCTGGTGTGGGAAGGAATGGGTGAAGGGCCGCGCGGCTCAACAGCCGAGGCCGGCCGTCGGCCTTTGCTGGCGGAGTTGTGGCCGGGCGCTTCGGCTGTTTTTGGTGGCCTAAAGCTAGGCGCTCGCCGCGCTTTTTTACGTGCCAGAGGCGAGTTCCCATACCCCTGCCCGGCCGGCGCAAGGGCTGGCAAAGCGAAGCAAGCCTAGGGCAAACGGCAATAAATCAGCGCTGAGCCACCGCCAACAGCTACGCGTGAAGCTCCTGTTTAATATGCTCCCACTCTTGTCGCCCTCCCGCGTCGAAACGCCTTCAAGCAACTGCGAGCCCTGCTGGTGCTGGATAGTTGCTTCAGGCAACTCCAACCCGGTAAGCGGTGCTACACGCAGCCCCTCCGTTCCTCCTTGAGGACGTACGTTAATGCAGAAGTATGGTCGGTAATCCGCGGCGGATACCGGTGGTTATGGTCGCCAAATGGGCCATTTTGATTACCACCCAAGATGTAATAAAATATAATTAATAATATAAAATATTAAACTATATTACTTGCGCCTAACATTAATCTGACTTGCTTCATGATAATGACTAAAAAAAGGCAATTTATTTTGAAGCTTTCCAAAACAATTTCAACCTGCACGCGACACTTAATAGCTGCGCATTATTTATCGATAATTAATTATAAATCAATAATAAAACTAAATAAGCATTTTCTAAATTTTGGAAATTAGAACATAGCATTTATGTAACAGGATTTTGCTGCGCAATTATTGGTCCAAACAGTGGAAACCAGTAATAGAAACTGCCGTATCTTGGCCGCATCACAGTCCATTCTTCTATTTCATAACATTACCCTCTTCGTTCGTATGACGAATTCATTTACCCTTCGCCAGGGGGTCCTGGCTGTTCTATGCACTGCCGCGCTTGCCTCCTGCGAAAGCTACCAGGAAGGCGCCGCCCCCCTCGCCGCTAGCGTCAATCAAGACGGCAAGCTCGACGACGACAACCGGGAAGGCATCTACGATGCGGCCGATTTTTCGGGACCGGCCGCCGGCAGCAACACCATCAACATCTTCGATGTGATGGCCTTTGGCACGCCCTCGCCAAGGCTCTCCGACGAAGAGCGCCAATTCCATATCACGGGCCGTACGCGCTTCGAGGAAGTGTGGACGTTGGAGCAACTGGCCCCCCTCTGGAACAACGAGAAGTGCAGCGGCTGCCACGTCAACGGGGGCCGCAGCCCGCTCAAGGCCACGCCGCAGCTCCTGTTTCGCGTCAGCATTCCCGGCACCAACCTAGACGGCGGCCCGAACCCGGTGCCGGGCATCGGCGACCAGATTCAGCCCTTCGTGGTAGGCAACGGGGTTCGCGTGGTGGGTCCGGAAGGCAACGTGAGCACGACTTACGTAGAGGAGCTGAAAGCCTTCATCGACGGGCAAACGTACAGCCTGCGCACGCCTACCTACACGCCCGCCGCTGCCCTGCCCTCCGACGTGATGGTTTCGCCGCGCATCGGCGGACAAATAGCCGGCCTGGGCTTGCTCGAGGCCGTGGAAGAAAAGGACATTGTGGCGCTGGCTGACCCAGACGATGCCAACCGGGACGGCATTTCGGGCCGTCCCAACCGCGTGTGGGACGTAGCCCTGCAACGGGTGGTGCTCGGCCGCTTCGGTTGGAAAGCCAACCAGCCCAATCTGTTGCAGCAAGCCGCGGCCGCCTACAACGGCGACCTGGGCATCACCAGCCCGTTCTTCCCGCTTGAGTCGAACGAACCCGGTGGTGGCCGCAACAAAAAGGGCCCGGGCATTGCCATGACGACTTCGGGCCTGTCGAGCTTATCAGCAGCCAAAGCCATGCTTGCAAGCAAAAATGCGCCGACGGGGACTGACATCGACGCCGAGGGCTTGCTCGCAACTGCCTTCTACACCGGCACCTTGGGTGTGCCCGCCACCCGCAACAGCAGCAGCCCGCAGGTGCAAGCCGGCCAGGCCCTGTTTGTATCGGCCAAGTGCGCCGCCTGCCACACGCCGGTACTCAAAACCGTAAACAGCGCTCCTTACGGTTTGGCTAACCAAACCATTCACCCCTACACCGACATGCTGCTGCACGACATGGGCCCCGACCTGGCCGATGGCCGTCCCGACTTCCTGGCCAGCGGCAGCGAGTGGCGCACGGCTCCCCTCTGGGGCCTGGGCCTGAGCGCCACCACCAGCAACCACACCTACCTGCTGCACGACGGGCGCGCCCGCAACGTGATGGAAGCCATCATGTGGCACGGCGGTGAAGGCGAAGCCTCGCGCCAGTACGTGCAGCGCCTTTCGCAAACCGACCGCGACGCGCTAGTGGCCTTCGTGAACTCGCTATAGGTCTTAAAGCATTTTGACTGGTTACGTAAAAGGGCTGCTCCGCATGCGGAGCAGCCCTTTTTGGGCTTTAAATCAATCCATTGGCTTGCAACAAAAAAGCCTGCCACCGAAGCAGCAGGCCTTTGCACGTACCTAGTAGAATTGAGGCTAATATGAGGTAGAAATAAATTTCAGCCTCAGATAGTGAGCTTATTTTTTCTTGATGTCGCCACGGATTTCACCGCCACCGTAGGCCGCCGTGTGAATATTCACATACATGCGATTATTGAGCAGATTTTCAGCTTGCTCAGGGCTCAGCGTGAACGTGCCGGTAATGGGCGACGCCAAGTTGGTAAATGGAATAGCCACCGCGCCAGCAGTGCCCGGTGCACCCGTGTGGATGTGGGCAATGGTAGGCGTCAGGCCTTGGTAAACGATGGTATAGTTGAGCTTCTGCACAGTACCAACTTTGGTGTAGGTGCCGGTAAAGGTACCGGTGGCCGAGGTGGTCACGGGGGCAGGGCCTTTGGCATCAGCCTGCTGAGCGCCGTCAACAACAGCCGTCAGTTCTACGGTCATGTCCGGAGAAGGCTTAGCGTCCTCCTTTTCGCCACAAGCAGTCAGGAAACTGACAGCAACAAAGGCAGCTAAAATGTAGGATTGTTTCATGTAAGTAAATTCTTGTAAAGGTTGTGAATGAGTTTATTCTACGAAGAAGTACAAAGATTATGATTTATGTTGACAAAGCTATTTCATATAATAAATTAAATCAAGTGCAAATTTACTAGTTATTTATAATGAGCACAATATAAACTATAAACGCCGAGTTAACCAAACATTAATTTTGCTAAAACATTACAACTAATTTATTTATGCGTGATATTCGTATCCCGATTTCTGAAAATTTCAATTTTAAATAATTTTGCACTTTTCAAATATTAATTTGATTACATTTATTACATGACCCACACTCTTACTTATAGCCGATTACTCAGTGCTTTGCTGAGTGCCGGACTTCCCTGCGCCGCCGCTTACGCGCAAACTCCAGCAGCTGCTTCCGCTACCGAAACAAGCACGGAGGCAAGCGCTGAAACCGGCCTGACCGGACAGGTAGTTTCGGCTGATGGGGCCACGCCGGGCACGCCCCAAGCCGGCACTTCGGTGGCCGTTATCTCACTGGCCACCGGCATCCGTCGCGCGTCCGTGACCAACGCCACGGGCTACTTTGCCATAACTGGGCTGGTGGCCAGCGGCGCTTACATCGTGCAGGTGCAGAAGCCGGGCTTCCGTCCCCAAACCATCACCAACGTCTTTTTGAAAGCCGGTGAATCCACGGTGCTGGCCGTGACGCTGAACCCTGCGACGGTAGCCGTGGGTACGCGCCGCGATGACCGCACGGCTCTGGAATCGGCGGTGCCGGTGGACGTGGTGGATGTGGCCGACCTGGTGCGCACCGTGCCTCAAACCGACCTGACGCAGCTGCTGCAGTACACGGTACCCGCCTTTAATTCGACCCGCCAAACCGCAGCGGGCGGCTCGGACCACGTGGACGCGGCTAACCTGCGCGGCCTGGGCACCGACCAGTTGCTGGTACTGGTGAACGGCAAGCGCCGTCACACCACCGCTTTGGTGAACTTGTTGGGCAACCGCGGGGTGGGCAGCGTCAGCACCGACCTCAACACGCTGCCCAGCCTGGGCATCGACCGGGTGGAAGTGCTGCGCGATGGTGCCGCGGCCCAGTACGGCTCCGACGCCATCGCGGGCGTAATGAACATCAACCTGAAAAGCGACAACCAAGGCGGCAGCGTGCTCCTGAACACGGGGATTACCACTGAAGGCGATGGACTGGCGACTTTGCTAGGTGTCAATAAAGGATTCCGCCTGGGTCAGAAAGGCTTTTTGAACGTGACTGCCGATGCAGACTACCGCGACCGCACCACCCGAGGCTATGCCCGCAACCCGCTGGTGAGCCCGGTGTATGTGGCCAACGACCCCGCAGCCGAGCAGGCGGCCCTGGCCGCCGCTGGCAAGTCCTACGACGACTTCGTGCAGCACAACGCCGATGCCCGCGTGCGCAACGTGCGTGGCTTGGTGAATGCCCGGGTGGAGGTATCCAACGCGTTGGCTTTTTACGGCTTTGGCGGTTACAACTTCCGTCGGGGCCAGGCGTCGACGCCGTGGGTGCTACGGGCCAAACAAGCGCCTGATGTTGTGGATGAGATTTTTCCGGATGGCTACCAGCCGCAGGTTAACACCCGCATTCACGATGGCGCCGGCACCGTGGGCGTGGTGCTTGGGCAAAGCGGCGCCAATCACTGGACCCTGGACCTGAGCAACACCACCGGCTACAACCGGATGACGTACGACTTAGCAACAACACTAAATGCTTCGATGGGTCAGACATCGCCCACCGCGTTTGAGAATGCCGGCGGCTTGCAGTATTTGCAGAACGTAAGTAACGTTACAGCCAACCGCTTCTTTGACAACGTACTGGCTGGCACCAACGTCGCTATTGGCGGTGAATTTCGAGCGGAACAATACGAAATCCTGCGCGGCCAAGAGGAGGCCGTGGCCGAGTACGACTTTGGAAAAGCCGGGTCGCAGTTGGGTGCGCAAGGGTTCACCGGCTTTGGCCGGGCTTCGGCGGTAATAGGTAACCGGACCAACGTGGGGGCCTTCCTCGACGTGGAAGCTGACGTAACCAAACACTGGTCGGTGAGCGGCGCGTTGCGCTACGAGAACTACTCGACTTTTGGCTCGGCCTTCATTTATAAGGTTACCAGCCGCCTGCAACTGGCCAAATATGCTGCGTTGCGTGGAGCCTTTAACACTGGTTTCAGGGCCCCCTCTTTGCAACAGGTGTTTTACCGTCAGATTACGCAGCGCCCAGGCGTTGAGAAGACCGAACTCGCTGGTCTTTTTAACAGCCAGGAACCTCTCACGCAACTAGCTAACCTGCCCGAGCTGGGGCCGGAAAAGTCAACCAGTTTTAGCGCTGGCTTGGTTCTGACTCCAACGCCAGCACTTTCTTTCACCGCCGATGCTTATCTGATTGACATTAGCAAGCGCATCACAGTTTCCGGCTTGCTGCGCAAGGACAGCGGCATCTCCGGCGATGAGGTCGAGTTAGTGCTTGATGCAGCTGGCGCAACGCAGGCGCAGTTTTTCGTCAATGCTTTGGACACTCGTACGCAAGGACTTGATTTGGTCGCCAATTACAACCGCGCCCTCAGCAGCGGACGATTGGCAGTTACGGCAGCGGCCAACTTTACTCGCACCCGTGCCCGCAATAAATATGTACCCGGCATCTTCACCAGTCTGGAAACCGACGACAACCAGACCACCAACTACATTGACCCGCGCCAGCTTTCGCTCATCGAAACGGGCAGCCCGGCCAGCAAAATCCTGCTCGGCCTCAACTACACTCTCGGCAAACTGGGCGTGGGCGTGCGCAACACTTACTTTGGGGAGGTGAGCTACTACGACGTGGCCCCGGACCCCACGGTGTACGACTTCGGCAGTTACCTGCTGGTGTTCAAGCCCCGCGCCGTGACCGACTTGCTGGTGAGCTACCAGGCCACCAAGGGCCTGAGCCTGACGCTGGGCACCCAAAACTTGCTAAACGTGAAGCCTAATACCATCGACGAAGCTGCTACCAACGGCGTGGCCCCCGGCGGGTTCGCCAGCCGCGGCGCCTTTGAGCAGTACTTCCAGAACCGCTTCAACACGGCGTCGCCCTTCCCCACCAACCGCGACGTGTACCCCTACGCGCCCGTGCAAATGGGTGCCAACGGAACGTTCGTGTACCTGAAGGCGGTGTACAACCTGGGCCTATAGGGCGTGCTTTCTATCGCAATTATTACTCTTGAGAAGGGCCTTTCGATGCAGTTTTGACAGCACCGAAAGGCCTTTTTTGAGCAACCTCTGATTAACGGTTATATTATGCGTCGAGTGTTTTTTTCATCACCATTTCACGCCCTGGCAGGCGCTCTTGGCTTGCTCCTGACGCTCGCTTCGGGCTGCACGTATTCGCAGGGGCCCGAGCCTGGGCCTTGCAACGACACGGAGCCCGTTACTTACTCGAAGGTCGTAGCGCCCATTATGGCAGCGCATTGCTACGAATGCCACGGCCCCACCGTGTACACCACGCTTGGCCAAAACACCAACCTTAGCACCTACCAAAGCATTCGGGGCCAGTCGGCTGAGTACATCCTGGGGGCCGTGCGGCACGAAGTGGGCTTTGCGGCCATGCCCAAAGGCCGGGCCAAGTTGTCGGACTGCGACATTGCCCGCCTGCAGGCCTGGGTTAACGCCGGCCGGCCCAACAATTAGAACCATTATATTATCAACAATAGAGTCGCGACCATTTGTTGCCATGATTTACTCTTTCGAGGCCCTGAGCTTTTCC
>DASVTG010000476.1:0-3792 GCA_036387695.1 Hymenobacter sp.
CCCCATCGGTTTGGTGGTGGCGGCGGTGGCCTTGCTCGTGGGCGGATTCATTACCCTCTACGAAAAGAGCGAGAAGGTGCGCGCCACCATCGCCGGCATGAGCGAGGTGTTCAAGACGGTGTTTACCAACATTGCCAAAGCGGCGGTGGAGCAGTTGGCGGGCCTCTCGGACGTGATTGTGGGCATCGCCACGTTCGACATCGGCAAGATTAAAAGCGGGGGACAGAAACTCATCGACAGCTTCAAAGGCCTCGGCGCCGGCGCCGGGGATGCCTACAAGACGGGCTACGACGGGAAGCTGGCCGAGGAAAAGGCCGCCCGCGAACAAAAAGCCAAGGAAGCGGCGGCTGAAAGTGGAAAAAAGGAGGGCGACGCCGCCGGCAAAGCCCGGGCCGCGGCGGAAGCCAAGGCGCGCATGGAAGGGCTGAAAAACGAGGAAGCGTTGCTGAAAGAGAAGCTGGCGGTCGTCAAGGAGGGCAGCGAGCGGGAAATGCGATTGAAGCAACAGCTCATTGCCAACGGCGCCAAGCAGGAACTGGAAGAAGAGAAAAAAACCGAGGCCGATAAGCGCATCATCCGGGCCGAGGCCCTGGAAAAACGCAACAAGCTGGAGGACGAGTACGACGAAAAGCAGGCCACTACCCGCAAGGCCGCCCGCGAAAAAGCCCAGGCTGAGGAGGAGAAACGGTTGGTCGCGGAGGCCAAGGCGGAGCAGGCGCACGGCGAGATGCGACTCAATATGGAGGAGGCGATTCTGGTGTCGCGGTCGACCCAGCGCGAGGCGGAAATGGGCAAAGTGTTAATTGACGCAAAACGCAAAGTTCTGGCCCTGGAGCAGGCCGCCAAACAGGAAGAAGCCAAGCTCATCGGCACGCAGCAGGAGAAAAACGCCAAAATTTTGGCGCTGGAGCAGGAAAAGGAAGCGGCCATCGCGTTGATAAACGCGGAAGCGCAGGCCAAGCATCAGGAGTTGCAGCTTAAGGCCAACGAGGAGGACCTGAAACTGCGCGAAGATTTCATCGGCACCCAGCTGGATGCCATCGAAGAGGACGAAGCTCGCAAGCAGGCGGCGTTTGAGGTGCTGTTCGCGGCGGGTTTATTGTCGAACCAGGCTTACGAGGATGCCAAGTACGAGGCCCGTCGGGCCGCGCTGGATAAAGAGCTGATTTTAATTGAGCGCAGCTTGGGTGCTGAAAGCAAGGAATACAAAAAGGTGCGAGCCGAGCAACTCAAAAACGAGAAGGACCACAACAAGCAAAGCGCTGACAATCACAAAAAAACGGCGGAGGAAAAGCGCAAAATTGCTGAGCTGACGCTGCAAACGGCCGGCGACGTGGTGCAAACCACCATCGACTTGCTGTTTCAGGACGAGGCGGCCCGTAAGAAGCACCACAACATGTACACCGCCCTGGCCGGGGCCAAAATGATTGTGGACGGGGTGAGTGAAGTGGCCGCTATTTGGAAGCACGCTGCGGATTTGGGCCCCATTGCCGGTCCCATCATCGGCGGCATTCAAACGGCCTTGGCAGTAGTACGCACCGCGGTGGGCCTTTCCAAACTGCAGCGCTTCAGCTTTGCCAAGGGTGGCCACACGGGCACCGGCATGATGGGGATGGGGTCGTCGCAGAACGAGCCCGGTACCATGGCCGTGTCGCCCATGGGCACGCTGATGGAATATGCCGGCGTGCGCGTGGCCAGCAACGGCAAGCTGATGGACGACTCGGGCTTTGCCGTGGCCGGCATCGTGCACGAGGACGAGTACGTGGTGCCGAAGTGGATGCGGGCCGACCCGCAGGTGGCCGCCGTGGAGCAGTGGCTGGAGGCCCGGCGCTTGCGTGGGTACGCGGAGGGCGGCGGCACCAGCGGCGCCGCGCTGCCGGCCGCCAGCCCGGTGCCCCAGTCCGACGGCGAGCTCACCTACGCCGTGCTGGTGCAGTTGCTCGAGCAATCGCGCCGGCAGACCGAGCAGCTGGCCGGCGTCAAGGACTGGCAGGCCCGCTTCGGGGTTCACCTGAACCTGGCCGAGTTGGAAGGAGCCCAGTCAGAGCGCAAGCAGGTGCAGTTGGAAAACGGCATCCGAAGCAAGTAAGCTGCGTTCACATTAGAGTTCTTTTTTGAACACTTTTTCACACCCACTGGAAGGCCCCGAAAACGCTATTTTTCGGGGCCTTTTTTGGGGGAGTAATTTGAACGCTAGATTTGGGGATGGCTAAAGAATCTCACCCGGATTATTCCGAGTACGTTGATGGAATTAATCAACCCCTAACTCCAGACTCTTGGGCAATTGATTTGTCAGAAGCGCACTACGGTCGACTCTGGCGAATCCAACAAGAAGGGGAGGTGCTGTATCGTTTAACTGAGGGGCGGACGCCAATCGTACTGCAACGGGGAAGAACACCGTGGCTATGCAAAATTCATCTTCCTGAGTTCATCACCGGAAGTGCGCTGCAGAGCTGGCGTAAGCTTTTTCTACAAGAGGACGCGTGGATGTGGATTGAGCACCCTAGGGGAAACACGCAAACCGTTAAACTTACTGCGGCCCTCAACGGACATACTATATGGACTTACGAAACCTCTTTAGCAATGCTGAATGAAGGCCCAATGCCTTTCTTAGCTAATGTTGAGCGTTGGCTTGACTACTGCTTAAAGTCGTACAAAAACGACTATATGGGCCATATTTTCGGATTCCACTCATAAGATGGCAATGCGCGTAGCCATTTATGCCCGGGTGTCGACCAGCGATAAGGACCAGAACCCCGAGAACCAGCTGGTGCTCCTGCGCAGGGAGGCCGAGCGCGCCGGTGACACGATTATAAAAGAGTACGTCGACGAGAAGTCGGGTGGGAGTTCCAACCGCAAGGCCTTCCAGGAAATGATGAAGGATGCCGGCAAGCGTCGCTTTGACCTGGTTCGCGTGTTTGCCCTGGACCGCTTCAGCAGCGAGGGCATCGAAAAGGTGTTTGAGCACACGGCCGCGCTGGAGCAGGCGGGGGTGCAGTTCTGGAGCTACTGCGAACCGGCCTTGAACACCACGGGCCCCATGGCCAGTCTGTTCAAGTCCATCATCGCCTGGGCCGCCGGCTACCGCAACCAGCGCCACTCGGAGAACGTGCGGCTGGGCCAGGCCCGCAAGCGCGCCGAAGCTGCAGCTGCAGGGACAGAGTACGTGCACGGCCGGCGGGCTACCGACGTCGACGTCGTGGCCGAAGTCAAGCGCCTCGGCGCGGAAGGCCTCAGCCGCCGGAAGATTGCCGCGGCCACCGGCGTGTCGGTGGGCACCGTGCAGAATTATCTAAAACTCGCATGAATTACCATTACGTCTTCATCGGGCTCATGATTGCGCAGGCTATCTGCGCCTGCTTGGTTTGCTATTTTAATTACCGGGTGGCCTTTCATAATAAGCAGGTCCTGGCCAATCTAGAAAAGATTGAGCAGATAAATAGGCAACGTGAGGCACTAGCACGGCAGTAGTTTCCCTGACCTTTTTCTCGGTGCTGCCTGCGGCAAACCTTTGGGTCCTAATTTTTTCAACCCAAACCCAATGCCCACAAGCATGAGAAAACTAATTGTGTTGCTGCTCGGCAGCTTCATGGTGTGCGTGGCCACCTTCACCGGTGTGCACGCCGCCCCACCCGCCCCCGACCGCAAGGTCTATCCCACCGAGTGCGTGATGCACGTGCCCGTCATGACGGCCACGTGCGACGTTGACACCGTGGCCACCGCCCACATCGTCATGCTGCAGCCCACCCTGGGTCCCGTGGCGCCGGCGCACCTGGTCGCCGTCGACGGCGG
>DASVTG010000477.1:0-1577 GCA_036387695.1 Hymenobacter sp.
AGAGGTGCTCATGCAGCAGCGAGTAAGAGGGCGTGCAAGGTAACAAACCGACCGGCCGTGTGCACTACCCCCTTTGCTGCGGATACCTGGCTATGCCTGACTAAGGAAGGAACACCCCAAAGCTTCGGCATAGCTGCTGTAAAACTTCTCCAAAAGCAGAACTTATACGGAAGTGCTCCGTATAGTTGCCGCAATTGCTCATAAAAAACTTCGGCCTTCCGCTTGAAATCGATGCTGTGGTTGCTGCTTTTGCTGCTGATGGCGGCCCTGGGGGTACTCTGGTGGCGCTTCGCCATGCCGGCCAGTGCCGGGGCTGCCGTGGTCCCGCCGCCGCTCGAAGGCAACCACCCCTCGCTGCGCACCCGCCACTACCGGCTGGCCGACTTTTATCCGGCTCCCCTGGTGGTGCCGCCTGCCGCTGAGGTAACTCCCGACGAGGAGGCAGTACCCGAAGAGCCCGTTGAAATGCCGCTCGCCGCCGAATCAACGGCACCAGATGCCACGCAGCCCGCACCGGAAGAACGTGAGGCACCTGTTGAAGCCCCTGCACCTGCTGCCGAGGCCGGCCGCTTGCCCGAGGGCGCCCTGCACAACTACCTCTCGGCGCCCGCGCCTACGGCTACCGATGAGCACAACCGGGGCGTGGAGCTGACCGCCGCCGAGCGCCGCGCCAAAATGCGCGCTCTGATGAGCACAGCCCTGGAAAACCGCCGCACCGCCCCGGCTGCCGCCTGAGGCATCGCCATTGCTCTTTCATCCATTTCCATTCCTTCCACCTATTTCCTTTTCCATGCAAACTCCCTTGCTCACGCGCCTGCACCAGGGCGCTGCCCAAGCGGCGGCCGGTGGGCTGCGCCTGCTCGCAGCCGGCCACACCTATCAACCCTCCCGCGCTGAACGCTTCGCCATGGCCCTGCTGCTGGCCACTTCCCCGGCCCTGGTATTCGGGCAAGCCGGCGCCGGCGGCCGGGCCGTAGGCGCACTGCGTAGCGTGCAGACTATTGTCATCAGCATCGTGCAGGTGCTCTTCATTATCGTGCTGGCCATCGGCCTGGTGCGCGTCGTGCAGAAGTTTATCAGCGGCGCCCCGGACGCGCTCGGCTCTCTGGGCTGGCTCATGGGCGGCGTCATCCTCTGGTTTGGCTTCAACTACTTCAAGGAAGACCTGGCCAGCGCCATGGGCGGAGGCGAAGGTGGCGTAACGCCCTAAGCCCGTCAGCCCATGCGTTCCTACAAAAGCATCGAGCGCCCGGCCCAGGTACTGGGTATGAATCTGCCGGACCTGGGCCTGGTGGTGGGCCTGTTCCTGGCCGCCGTGCTGGCTATTGGCATCGCGGGCCTGGTGGTCACCGTGCCGCGCTTTCTCTACCTGCTGATTCTGGTTGTGCTCGTCGTGCTGCTTTACGGCCTGCGTTACCTGGCCAAGCACCGCCCACCGGGCTTTTTGCTCAGCTGGCTTTCCTTCTACCGGCGGCAGCCGCGCCGCATTGCCCTGGGCCGACCCCGGTCCGGGCTGGCCGCGAACCCGCCTTTCGCTCCCCTAACCCCGCATGAACATTCCCACCGCTAAGGCGACC
>DASVTG010000478.1:0-6563 GCA_036387695.1 Hymenobacter sp.
GCGCCCGGCCATGACCGGCATTCTGGTGCAGCTGGCCGACTCGCAGGTGACCTTCGTGGCCACCGACGGGCACCGCCTGCTGCGCTACCGCCGCCAGGACGTGGGCGCCGGCCAAACCGCCAACCTCATCATCCCGCGCAAGGCCTTCAACTTGCTGAAAGGCACGCTGCCCTCCGAGGCCACGCCGGTGAAGATGGAGTTTAACCAAAGCAACGCCTTCTTCAGCTTCAACCAGATGCGCCTCGTGTGCCGGTTGATAGACGAGCGGTACCCGGACTACGAGAACGTGATTCCGGTGAGCAACCCCAACAAGCTCATCATCAACCGCGCCGAGCTGCTGAATTCGGTGCGCCGCATCAGCATCTACTCCAACAAAACCACGCACCAAGTGCGCCTGCGCCTGGCTGGCTCGGAGCTGGTGGTGTCGGCCGAAGACCTGGATTTCAGCAACGAAGCCAAGGAAACCCTTACCTGCCAGTACGACGGCGAGGACATGGAAATCGGCTTCAACGCCCGCTTCCTGCTGGAAATGCTGTCGAACATCGATTCAGAGGAAATCACCCTGGAGCTGAGCACGCCCAACCGCGCTGGCTTGCTCATGCCAACTGCCGCTGATGACAGCGAGAGCATCCTCATGCTGGTGATGCCGGTGATGCTGAACAACTACGTTTAATTTTTGCCCCAAAAACTGTCATCCTTATCTGGCGTCCGCGCAGCGAAGGACCTTTCACCGTCGAACGAAAGCCGTTCTAAGTTGATAAGGTCCTTTGCTGCGCGAACGCCAGATAAGGATGATACATTTTCACTCGACATGAAAAAATCAGAAATCCGCTTCAGCATTGCACTTGACGAGAACAAAGTGCCGGAAGCCATCAGCTGGTCGGCCACCGATGCCGGGCCCGATATTCATTTTGCCAAAGCCATCAACATCGCGCTGTGGGACCGGGAGCAGGTGGGCACCATGAAAATTGACCTCTGGACCAAGGACATGCCGGTGGACGAAATGAAGCGCTTCTGCGTGGACAACATCGGCTCCATGGCCGAGAACATTGTGACCGCAACCGACGACAAGGAAATGGCCGCCAAGATGCGCGCCCTCTGCAAAGAGCTGTCGGATTACCTCGACAAGCAGGAGCAAAACGGCTAAGGAGCCAGGCTCAACAAAAAAGCCCGTCACGTTGTGCGACGGGCTTTTTTGTAAGAAGAGAAACGATTAGCGGGCGTTGCGGCCCAAGTTGCCGGCGGGTCGGTTGGCGGGTTTGGGTTTGGTCGGCGAAATGGTGGCGCCGTTGGCACGGGCCGGGGCGGGGTTCTGCACCGCGTTGGTCAGCAAGATGCTGGCCGATTGCGAAGCATAGTCCCGGTCGTACTTGGAGTAGGCAGCCCGCGAGCTGAAGTAGCTGCTGTACTGGTCGTTGCTGAGCACGGCCTGCAATTCCCGGTCACGCTCTTTGTAGATAGCGCTGCTCTCCTCGTCGATGAGTTTTTGATTGCCCGCGTTTTTGCGCTCAATGGCCGCCATCTTCGCAATTTTGTCGGCGTTGATGGCGCGGAGCTTGGTCGATTGGTAATTATTGAGGCGCAAGTCGCGCACCATTTGGTTGCTCAGGCGGTCGGCCCGGGCTTCCACGGGGTTTAAGCGGGGGGTGGATGCGGTTTTGTCCTGCACCATCACGTTGTTGTTCGGACCTTGTTGTGCGGAAGCGGCACCGGCCAGCAAGGCCAGTAGTAGAGAAGCAAAAGCTGATTTCGTAGCCATGGTCGTAGGGTTATGTAACACACTTACGCAAGGACCGGGCCAGGGGCAATCGGTCCAGTTACCCATGTAAACGAGGAAATGTCGCTTCCGGTTCGGGTTTAAACTTGACAACCTGCCGCCGAGGCCCCTACCATTTGTTTTTCCACATCATCGATTCCACGGGCTGGTCGGTGCGGTCGTTATACTTGGCGTTTTGCTTGCGGTTATAGAACGTGTTAACGTCGCCTTGCACCGTGAAGTATATCAGTTGCCCGATGGGCATGTAGCGGTACACCCGCACGGGCATGGACACGCTGATTTCCAGGGTCCAATGGTTGCAAAAGCCCACGTCGCCCTTGCCGGCCGTGGCGTGAATGTCGATGCCCAGGCGGCCTACGCTGCTCTTGCCCTCCAGGAAGGGAACGGTGGCGTGCGTCTCGGTATATTCCTGGGTGACGCCAAGGTAGAGTTTGCCGGGCTCTAGCACGTACCCCTCTTCTTCCGGGATTTCAAAAGTGTCAATTTCGTTGTGTTTGCGGGCGTCCAGCACTTGGTCGCGGTAAGTGGCCAGGTACTGCCCGAGGTGCACATCGTAAGAATTGGTGCCCAGGCAGCTGCGGTCGTAAGGCTCGATGACGATGGTGCCTTTGTCGATTTCCGCGAGAATTTGCTGGTCAGATAAAATCATGGAGTTGGTGAAATGCGGGGTATTGGTGGCTGGTTTATGCACAAGGCAAACCCAGGCTTAATCATCGTCGTGGCGCCGCGCGTGGTCGGTGGGCTCTTCGTCCTCGTCTTCGTCGTAGCGGTCTTCCTGCAGGCCGGGTGACCGGGTGGGACGCAAGCGGCTGGCAAAGCTGCGGGACTCGGGTTCCGGCTCCGGGTCGGCGGCCAGGTTGTTGACGCGGCGGCTGAGGTTGGGCACCACGCTGGTAGCCAGATACAGCAGCAGCAGAAAGCTGCCCAGACTCATAAAAAACGTGAGGTAGTCCATCCAGTCGCGGCGCGGGGCGGGGCCCGACGCGGCCGCAGCGGACGTCAAGGACGGCTCGTCGTCGGCCGGGGCCGCCTCGTTGCCGTCGGCATTGTGCGTGGTGAGCGGCACGCTCATGGGCGTTTCCGGCTGCGCGTCGGCATCGGCGGGGGGCACGGCGGCCACGTCTTCGGGGGCGCCGGAGTCGTTGAACTGGGCCGTGGCTTGCTGAATGAGGCGCTGTTCGGCCCGGATGAGGGCCACCCGCTCGTCGCGGGGCAGGTTGTGAATGAAGAACTCAAAGTTGCGGTCCACCAGCACCGACTTAAGTTGCTTCTCGAATTCGGCCAGCGTCATGGGCCCGTTGCCGAAGCGGTTCTTGTAGCGCTCGGCAATGCCGTTGTAGTTCAGGAACAGCTGCTTGAGAGGCGCGTTGGTGCCGAAGCCATCGAACTCGCGGCGCGCGGCGGCGGTGCGCAAGGTGATGGGAAACTTGCCGCGCGTAAACGACTTGTCGTACACCGTTTCCATGGTGCGGAAATTCAACTCGTCGATGGTTTTGTCGAACAGCCGCTTGTTGGCTTGCGCCGGCGTTTCGGCGTGCGCAAGCGCAGCAAGCAGCAGAAAAAAGCTTAGCAGACGGAATTTTAGCATCGGGCAAAGGTAAAGCGCAAGGTTGCGCGAAGTGAAAAAAGGTTTCGCAAGGTTGACGTTCCGCTGTGGTAGAACGTCAAACCTCGCGACACTTCTTTTCACCTTGCGCAAGCTTGCGCTTACAGGTTGTGCGCTTCCACCAACGATTCGCGGCAGGCGTTCAGGTACATTTCCACCAGTTCATCGGTGATGGCGACCGACACGAACAACGCCTCGAACTGCGACGGGGCCAGGTAGATGCCACGGTTTAGCATGGCGTGGAAATACCGCCCAAACGCGGCGGTGTCACACTTCTTGGCGTCCTCGAGGTTATTTACCGGGTCCGAAGTAAAGAACAGGCTGAACATGGAACCCACCCGGTTTACGGTGTAGTTGAGGCCCAGCTCGGCAGCAATCTGACGGGTGCCATCGGCCAGGCGCGCAGTGATGGACTCCAGGGTGGTGTACACCTCGGGGTGCTCGTGGAGGTAGCCCAACTGGGCCATGCCGGCGGCCGTGGCCATGGGGTTGCCGGAAAGTGTACCGGCCTGGTAAACCTTGCCAGCGGGCGCTACACAGTTCATGATTTCTTCGCGGCCACCGTAGGCCCCGACGGGCAGGCCGCCGCCGATGATTTTGCCCAGCGTCGTGAGGTCGGGTTGAACGCCGTACAACTCTTGGGCGCCGCCTTGGGCGAGCCGGAAGCCGGTCATCACCTCGTCAAAAATGAGCACAATGCCGTGCTCGGTGCACAGGGCACGCAAGGCCGACAGGAACCCTTCGGCGGGCGCGACGAGGCCCATGTTGCCCACTACGGGCTCGAGAATCAGGGCTGCGACCTGGCCGGGATTGGCGGCAACCAGGGCCTCGACGGCAGCCAAGTCGTTGTAGGGCGCGGTGAGGGTGTCCTGGGCCACGCCGCGGGTCACGCCCGCGGAGTCGGGCTCGCCAGCGGTGAGGGCACCGCTGCCGGCGGCAATCAAAAATGCGTCGCCGTGGCCGTGGTAGCAGCCTTCGAACTTGATGATTTTGGCGCGCCCCGTGAACCCCCGGGCCACGCGAATGGCCGACATGCAGGCCTCCGTGCCCGAGTTAACGAGGCGGACTTTTTCGATGCTGGGCACCATTTTCCGAATCAACTCGGCCATTTCGATTTCGCGCAGCGTGGGCGCGCCAAAGCTCAGAGAATTGGGCAGCGCTTCGCTCACCGCGTCGAGCACCACTTGCGGCGCGTGGCCGAGTATCATCGGGCCCCAGGAGTTGATGAGGTCCACGTACCGGTTGCCGTCCACGTCGGTGAGCCAGGCACCGTTGGCGCTTTTCATGAACACGGGCGAGCCCCCCACCGAGCGGAAGGCACGCACCGGCGAGTTTACTCCACCGGGGATAAGAGTTTTGGCGCGGTCAAAGAGGGCGGCGGAAGTGGTGAGGTCGAGCGAAGTGGTGAGATGTTGCATCAGAACTGGAAGGGATTGGGATACTATATGAACAGTTTCGCGCCGTAAAAAGTCCGCTGAATGTTGGTTTGACCTGCGGCAATTGCTGCGTCAGGCGGCATGAGAGGCGGGCCACAGCGGCTTGGGGCAGTAGCGCGACCGTGCCGGGCACGGCCGCGCTACTGCCCCAAGCCGGGCTAGCGCAGCACCTGAACTTCCAGGTTGCTCAGCTTCACAATGGGCACTACTTGGTTGTCGTGGGCGCCGCCGGCATAGCTTATCCCTTCAAAAATGGCTCCTGGCAGAGGCGGTGCCGCGGCCAGGCCCGCCTGAAAAGCCGGGCCGAATTGAAACAACGCCGACCCGAAGTACAACAACAGTTCAAACCCTTGGTTGGCGTACAAGGACGGCGGAATCCGCTGGCTTTGCAGGTACAGTTGCCGGAAGCGCCGGAAGCCGGGCGCCAGCTCGTCGTAGTATTTGGGCTGCACATAATACAAGCCCGGGGTTTGCAGCTGCGACACGCTCAGGCGGGCGTTGTCGAGCCAGGAACCGGGGCTCAGCATGGGCGGGCGCGTGGCGGCCGGCAGCTGCTGCCACACCTTGAGGGCCGCCGGACCCACCAAACGGTTGTCAGAATAAACCATTAAGTGGCTGGCCGCCGTCAAGTTGAGGCCTGAGAAGGCTGTATTCAGGCTGCCCTCTACGTCGGGGCTGAAGCGCCGTACCACGTCGATTTTACCGCCTTGCGCCTCGTAGGCTGCTTTGTAAGCGTTGGCAAAGGCAGTGGGGTCTTTGGCGTCCTCGTGCAGCAGCAAGCCCGGGCGTCCCCCGCCAAAGGCGTTGAGCGCAAACTGCGCCGCGATGCGGCCTTGCGTGGCGGCACTGGGGCCAAACAGGTAGTGCCAGGGATTGTCCAGCACCAGGTCAGCGTCCTGCGACAACGGGTTTACGCACACAATCTGGTGCTCGCGGGCGTAGCGCGCCAGCAGCCGGGCGCCCGACTTATAGACCGGGCCGATGAGCAGGTCCATGCCCGCCAGCTCCGGCAGGGCCAGCACTTGCTTGAGGGTCAGGGTGTCGGCGCCGGTGTCGTAGGCAAAAAGCTGCACCGTGCGGCCGGCGCGCTGCAGGCTGTCTTGGGCCAGGCGCAGGCCGGCGTATAAGTCGGTAACGAACTGATTCTTGCGCACGGTCTGCCAGCTGGGGTCGTTGAGCTCGAAGGGGAGCAGCACGGCCACGTTGTAGCTGTTCTTTTTGGCGGCGCGGGGGCGCGGGGTGTAGCGGGCGCGGTCGAGGTTGAACTTCTTGACTACCTCGTCGAGCTGGGGGCGGTCGGCGTCGGTGTAGGCTCCGCCGAACACGAGGTGCTCGGCATAGGCCCGCCCCAGGAAGGCGTCGTCGGGGTAGCGGCGCAGGATGCGCTGCCAGGTGCCGCGGTCTTTCACGCGCGCCAGGTAGGTGGCTTTCATGGCGTCGCGCTCGGGGCCCAGCTTGTCGGGCGGCAGCAAGGCCAGGGTTTTGAGGGCGGTGTCGTAGTCTTCCTGCTCAAACGAAACCTGGCCTTGCAGAAAGAGGGCGTCGGGCAGGTTGGGGTAGGTCGGGTATTCGGTGCGCAGCAGGTTGAGGAGTTGTTCGGCCTCGGCCCACTCTTTTAGTCGGAAGGCGGCCACGGCACTGAGGTAGGCGGCGTCGGCGGCGCGGGCGAAGGCGGCGCTCACGAGGATGGGGTCGATCAGCTCGCCGGGCCGCGAGGCGAGCTCCTCGGCGGCTCCGCGAACGA
>DASVTG010000479.1:0-8012 GCA_036387695.1 Hymenobacter sp.
AAATAGCCCGTCATGCCGAGCGCAGCCGAAGCATCTCGCTCGCAATAGTAAATGACTTACTACCACACGCGAGATGCTTCGGCTGCGCGGACGCCAGATGAGCATGACGGGCTAGTGGGCTACCACAAAAGCTTCTTCAAAACTGCCAGCGCACAAAGGCCTCGATGCCCTCGTACTCGGGCAGGCCCAGTTGGTCGTAGAGCTTGGCGGTGGTGCGGTTGCGGGCTTCGCTGCGCTGCCAGAACTCCCGCTGGTCGGCGCCGGGAAACAGCGGCCGGTCCTTCTGACTCTGGTGCTTGAAGATGGCGCGGCGCTTGCGCGTGAGCTCCTGGGGCGAGAGCGGCACGGCCATCTCAATCTGGTCGATGTCCCATTCCTGCCAGGCGCCGCGGTAGAGCCACACCCAGCAGTCGTCCAGCCAGGGCGTGCCAGAGGCTTTCAACTGCTGAATGGATTGAAAAATGGCGGCCAGGCACACGCGGTGCGTGCCGTGGGGGTCGCTCAGGTCGCCGGCCGCGTAAATCTGGTGGGGCCGAATGCGGTTGAGCAGCTCCATGGTGATGCGGATGTCCTCGTCGCCGAGCGGTTTTTTGCGCACCCGGCCGGTTTCGTAGAAGGGCAGGTCCAGGAAGTGTGCGTTGCCGTCGGGCACGCCGGCCAGGCGGCAGGCACTTTTGGCCTCGCCGCGCCGGATAAGGCCTTTTATCTGCTGCACCTCTTCGGAATCGACTTGGCCAGGCTGCTTGTTTTTGAGGGCGTCGGCCACGCGGTGGTAGAGGTTGTCGGCGGGCTCGGTGGCCGGCAGGCGGAAGGCTTCGTCGTAATCAGCCACGAACTCGGCAAAGCGAATGGCCTCGTCGTCGAACACGGCAATGTTGCCGGAAGTCTGGTAGGCCACGTGCACCTCGTGGCCCTGGTCGACGAGCCGCAGCAAGGTGCCGCCCATGGAAATCACGTCGTCGTCGGGGTGCGGCGAGAAGACGAGCACGCGCTTGGGGAAGGGCTTGGCGCGCTCGGGGCGGTAGGTGTCGTCGGCGTCGGGCTTGCTGCCGGGCCAGCCGGTGATGGTGTGCTGCAGCTCGTTGAACACCCGAATGTTGATGTCATAAGCCGGCCCCGATTGCGCCAGCAGCTCGGAAAGCCCATTTTCGTTGTACTCTTCCTCGGTAAGCTTGAGGATGGGCTTCGTGACGGTGCGGGCCAGCCAAGTCACGGCCTTGCGCACCAGCGCGGCGTCGTGCCAGTCGCAGGGCAGGCCCTGCAGCCAGGGCGTTTTGCGGGGCGTGAGCTCGGCGCCGGCGGCCTCGTCCAGCACCACCTGCACGGCGGGGTGGCGCTGCAGGTAGGTGGCGGGCACCGAGTCGGTTACTTCGCCTTCCACCATGCGCTTCACCACGGCGGCTTTGCCTTCGCCCCAGGCCAGCAGCACGATTTTTCGGGCTTCCAGAATGGTGCCCACGCCCATGGTCAGGGCGCGGCGCGGCACGTTTTCCTCGCCGTAAAAGTCCGAGGCCGCGTCGGTGCGCGTCACGTGGTCGAGGGTGATGAGGCGGGTGCGCGAGGCCGGGCCCGAGCCGGGCTCGTTGAAGCCGATGTGGCCCGTGCGCCCAATGCCCAGCAGCTGCAAATCGATGCCGCCGGCCGCCTGAATCTGTTCCTCGTAGTGCCGGCAAAACTCGGCCACCTGTTCCGGCGGCACGGTGCCGTCGGGAATGTGCACGTTCTCGGGCCGGATGTCGACGTGGTCGAACAGGTACTCGCGCATGAAGCGCACGTAGCTCTGCAGCGAGTCGGGTGCCATCGGGTAATATTCATCCAGGTTGAAGGAGACGACGTTTTGAAAACTCAGGCCGCCTTCCCGGTGCAGGCGCACCAGCTCCTCGTACACGCGAGTAGGGGAGGAGCCGGTGGCCAGGCCCAGCACGCAGGTTTTGCCCTCCGCGGCCCGGGACCGGATGAAGTCGGCAATTTGGTTGGCAACGGCAGCAGATGCCAGCTCGGAGTCGGCGTAAACCGTAGTGGAAAGGTGCTCGGATTGCAGAACAGAAGGGCTCATGGGGTGGGTGATGATTAACAGAACATTGCCTTCCGGCGCTCTTTGACAGGAAGAGCGCCGGGGCAAACTTTAAATAACAGGGTCAGCTGGAGTAGCTGGATTGTTTTCGCGCTCCACCCGCGGGTAAGGGAAGAAGTTGCGGTTGCGCTCAGCGCCTGGCGTACCTGGCCCGGGCCGGCCGAGGCGGCGGCTGTCGCTCAGCCGGAAGCCTTGGAAGGCGAGCTCAATGTTGCGGTTGCGGAATATCTCGAGCAGCACGGCGTCGGCCGTTTGCGGTCCCGAATAGGCCGGCAGGGCGGCGCCAAGGCCGTAGATATCAGTGGTTTTAGTCAACACCCGATTCAGCTCGCCGATGGCGCCGGGCACATCACCTTTGCGAACTAGGGCTTCGGCCCGAATGAGGAACATTTCGCCGGGCACGTACACCGGAATGGCGGCGTCGTTGGCAGTGTAAAAACCCGTGCCGCGATTTTGGGTGGCCGTAGGGGCAGCTCGCACGAAAAACGAGACGCGGCGGTCAGCCGGGTTGGGAGCCAGCGCACCGGTCAGGCCCAAATTGGCATCGGTGGGCTCGAAGATGTTGCGGTTGCCGAAAGCCGTATCAAACAGCGGGTTGCGAGCCACGGCGTCGTAGTTGAACACAGAGCGTTTGGCGAGGTCCACACGACCGGCAGCGGCCAGGGCTTTGTCGTAGTCGCCAGCTTCGAGGCTGTAGCGCGCGATGAGGGCTTGTATGGTGTTGGGCAGGTCGATGCCAGGCACAATCTTCGCGTTGAAATCGGCCGATACCGGCGTGGCGGCTAGCTGGGTGGCGGCCGCTTCAAGTTGCGTCACCGCGCTGCGCAGCAGTTCGATGCGGGGCACAAAGGGCGCGTTCTCCTGCACCGCCAGGGGAGACTGCTCAAAGAATTGCGCCAGCGTGCCCAACGCCAGGGCCCGGAAAATAGAAGCGTAGGCCACAATGCCGCTTCGGGTGCCGGCATCGGGGGCGTTGTTCACATTGGCCAGCACAAGGTCGGCGTTAGCTTTCACCAACTGAGCCTGGGTCCAGAGGTTGCGCACCACGCCGTTGCTGTTTGTGACGTTGCCCGCGCCCACGCTCACGTTAAATTCCTCAATGTTGCCCACATTAAGGATAGCCAGCTCGCGGGTACTCAGCCCCCCGGCCGCCACCGCGTTGTAAAGCACGCTGAGCAGGCCGCCGGTGGCGTAGCGGAACTGCAGGCCGTTGCAGGTGGCAATCAGCCCATCGGAAGAAGTGACCACCTGTTCCTGACTGGCAGCGCTGGGGTCCAGATATTCTTTGTTGCAAGCACCCAGCGAGAGGGCAAGCAAACCAGTAAGAAGTATTTTTTTCATAAGGATAAATGCAGAAAGTGAGGGATGTAGCGCGGACTCTGTGCGTCGGCGCTACAGGCGCTAAAAAGTGGCCGACAACTTGAGCTGGTAGGTGCGCGGAATGGGCACGTTGCCAAAGTCAATGGCCCGCAGCAAATCGGAAGACCCGCCGGCGCTGGTTTCAGGGTCGAAGCCGTTGTAATTGTCCCAGGAGTACAGGTTGCGGCCCACCAGCGTCAGGTTGAGCGCGCTGATGAAGCGGGTGAACGTGGGCAGCCCGTAGCTCAGGCTCACCTCGCGCAGCTTCGCAAAGGAGCCGTCGTCGACGCGGAATTCCTGGGTATTGTAGATGGCGAAGATGGAGCCGCGTGGTATTTCGCCCCGTAGTTCTTGCTCGGCCAGGTCGCCCAAGCCCACGCCCTGGCGGGTGCGCTTGTCGGCGTTGAACACGCTCACGCCCTGCACCGCGTCGAGCAGTACGTGCAGGCCCAGCTTCTTGTAAGCAAAGTTGGTGCTGAATGAACCCGTCCAGTCCGGGTTGGGGTCGCCGATGATGACGTTGGCCAGCGGCCGGGCGGTGTTGGGCTGGCCGTCGCCGCCGCTGCGGTCGGGCACGAAATCGACCGAGCCGCTGGCCTGACTGGCGGCGCGCTCGTCCTGCCGGAAGCCTTGGGGCGTGAGCAGAAACGAGCCGTCCGGGTTGCGGGCGTAGGCCGAGCCAAAGAACACGCCCGCCGCCTGGCCCTCTACTAAGTACACCGGGGCACCGGCTGCGTTGTCGATGGTAATGGCTTGCGCCACCCCGTTCAGGCGCGGCAGGCGGGTCACTTTGTTGCGGTTGTAAATCACCGACACGTCCCAGGTGAAATCTTCGGTTTTTACGGGTACGGCGGTGAACTGCAACTCTAAGCCGCGGTTTTCCATCTCACCCACGTTGTTGACGATGGACGCCCCTCCCGTGGACGGCGCCAGGGTGCGGGCCACCACCAGCTCGTTGATTTGCTGGTAGTAAGCCGTGGCGCTCAGGCTCAGCCGGTCGTTCAGGAAGGCCAGGTCCACGCCACCCTCCAGTTCCTTGTTGCGCTCGGGCCGCACATTGGGGTTGGCCAGGACCGAGCCAGGCAAAAAAGTGCTGCGACCCAAGAAGTTGGCCGGCGTGAAGCGGTAAAACCGGTCGTAAGAGTTGATAACCGACAGGCTGCCTGCCTCGCCGTAGCTGGCCCGCAACTTGAGGCTGTTGACGGCTCGGGCAAAGGACGCGTTCTGCCAGAACTGCAGGTCCGAAGGCACCAGCGAAGCGCTGATTTTGGGGTAAATCTGGTTGGTTTCCGAAGCCGAAAACTTGCTGGATTGGTCACGTCGGATGGCGCCCGTCAGGAAGGCGAGGTTCCGGTAGCCTACGGTGAGTTGTCCGTAGTACCCGCCTAAGCTGAAACGGTCGAGCGACCGGAAGCCGGCCCGCACGTTGCTGGTGGCCCCGCTCACCGTGGTAATGAAGGGCGTGAGGTTTTCGCCTTGCGTGCTGGTTAGGTCGCTGCGAGTGTACTGGTAGTTGTAACCGGCACGCAGGTTCAGCTTAAGATTTTCGCTCACGGCGTATTCGTAGCCCAGGTTTAGGTCAGAGTTGAGTTGCAGCGATGTGTTGTTAGCGTTGGAAGCGAAGCCGAATGGGTAGCGCGCGGCGGGCAGGCCGGCCGTAGCCTGGTAGGGGTAGGGGCGGATGTAGCCCTGGCCTTCCTGCGAAAAAACGTCGGCCCCAAATACGTAATCAACGGAAAGCCCTTTGAGCGGTGACAGGTTCACCTGCACGTCGCTGATGGTGCGGTTTACGCCCTGCGTGAACTTCATGTCCTCAATGGTCGAAAGTGGGTTCACGCGGGTGGGCTCCACGGCCAGCAGGTTCCCGTTGGCGTCGCGCTTGCGGATGTCGTAGATGTTGTTGGTGATGTTAACCGAGTTGATGGGGCTATAGAACACGTTGCCGTTGGCCTTCTCGTTGGCGAAGCTGTTGCTGTAACTCAGGCCCGCCGACACCTTGGCCCAGTCCGTGACGCGTTGGTCAACGCGGGCACGCAGGTTGTAGCGCGTAAAGTCAGTGCCCTTGATGATGCCCTCGTTGCGCAGGTAGCCTAGCGAGACGTAGTACTGCGTCCGTTCCGAGCCGCCCGCAATGGAAGCGCCGTTGTCGGTGCCGTAGCCGGTCCGAAATATCTCGTTGAAGTAGTTGTAACGCTGCACGTCCACGAGGTAGGTGGCCAGTTGCGTGGTGGCCCCGGCCCGCGTGATGCCCGTCGTGGTCACGCCGGGGTTGGCCGCGAGCTGCGCCGGCGTAGGGGCCCCAATGGTGTAGAGGCGCAGGTCGGCAAACCCGAACTGCTTGCCGTAGGTGTTCACGGGCACCGACTTGCGCAGCTCGTTCACGCTGTAGCTGCCATACACTGACACGCGCGGCGCGCCTGACTGTCCGCGTTTGGTGGTGATGAGCACCACGCCGTTGGCCGCCCGCGAGCCGTAGATGGCCGCTGCCGCCGCCCCGTTGACAACGTTGAGGCTGGCAATGTCGTTGGGGTTAAGGTCGGCCAACCGGTTCTGGCCGGGGTTGGCCGCCCCCACGTCATTCACGAGGGCTTGCTGTGACACGTTGGTACTAGCGTTGCTCACAATCACCCCGTCGATGACGTAAAGCGGGTCCGAAGAGCCGAACAAGGACTTCACCCCGCGCAGTCGAATGGAGATGGAGCCGGCTGGGTCGCCCGAGTTCTGCACTATCTGGGCGCCAGGTACCTTGCCCTGAAGTGAATTGAGTACACCGCCCGAGCCCGATTGCGTCAGCTCGGCGCCCTTGATGGTGCTGATGGCATTGCCTAGCTCGCGCCGGTTCACGCTTACCGTTGAACCCACCACCACCACTTCGTCGAGCTTCTGCTGGGCTTCGGCCAGGCCCACGTCGGTGGTCACGGTTTCGGTGGTGCCAAGGGTCACCGGGCGCGAAACCGAGGCGTAGCCGATGAGGGAAATGGTGAGCGTGTAGGCGCCGGGCGGCACGGTGGCCGCCAGCTCATAGGTTCCGTCGGCGCCGGAGGCCGCGCCAAACGAGGTGCCGTTGAGCAGCACGGTGGCGCCCGGAAGCTCGCGCCCGGTGGCATCGGTCACGCGGCCTTTGAGGGTATAGCGCTGGGAGCCGCCCGTTTGGGCCCGGCCCGGCAGCGCCAGCAACATGCAGAGGAGCCCAACCCACAACAGGGAAAGGCCGCCAGTAGGAAAACGTTTGCGCATACAGAAAAAGGTTTGGTGGGAAAAGCTTGACTTCGTCTCCAAGTGTATGAAAAAATTCTTCAATCAGCACCAGTGACCTACTTCTCCCACCCGCTGGGTGACCAGCACCTGACCTCTTTCTTGTTGATTGCGGGCAATGGGCTGCCCGTTCATGGGTTGTTAGCACCAGTTAGTTAAGAGAGTAAATCAAATAAAGTAAGCCTCTCCAATTCTATTTGTATATAAATAAATTAATAAAAAATTTGACCTTCTTCGCACAATCACAACCAAGTTCTTTATGCGTTTTTGGGCGTCTGTTACTTAATTATTTTGCACATTTGAAACCTTAGCTCGTCACTCAGAGGCATTCCTTCAGCTATTTTATGTTCAGCAGCATCCTGTTTTGTAATAACTTACTGCTGCACCCGACCCAAGCGGCCGGAGCCTGATGGCGCGTCACGCCAAGGTTTCGGCTTTTTTGTTGGCTTCCTTTTTTGCTTTCTCCCACTACTCACTTAATTCTTATGAAAAAAACTTACTGGCTTCTGCTGCTCTTGCTGGGCGTGCTGCTGGCGCCTCCCGGCTGGGCCCAAACGGCCCGCAGTGTGGCGGGCATCGTCACTTCAAGCACTGACCAAAGCCCCCTGCCCGGCGTGACCGTGCTGGTGAAAGGCACCACCGTGGGCAGCACCACCGGCGCCGATGGCCGCTACTCCCTGCAGGCCGCGCCGGGCGCCACCCTCGTGTTCAGCTTCATCGGTTTTACCTCGCAGGAGCGGGCCGTGAGCGCCGATGGTGCCGTGGACGTGGCATTGAAAGAAAGCACCACCGGCCTCGACGAGGTGGTGGTGACGGCTTACAACATCGCGCAAGACAAGCGCACCCTCGTCACGTCCGTGCAGGAGGTGAAAAGCAAAGACATCATCGACTCGCGCCAGACGAACATCGTGAACGCGCTGCAGGGCAAAGTCGCGGGCGTCAACATCACCTCGTCGGGCGGCGCGCCGGGCGAAGGCGCCTCCATCGTCATTCGCGGCGGCACCTCGCTCGACGGCAACAACCAGCCGCTGTTCGTCATCGACGGGATGATAATGGACAACAGCTCGTTCTCGGAGAGCGCGGCGCCCGGCGCGGGCTCGCAGTTCAACGGCCTGCTGGGCCGCTCGGTGGGCGCCTCCAACCGTGCTGGCGACCTCAACCCCGAAGACATTGAGAGCATTACGGTGCTGAAAGGCCCGGCGGCGGCGGCCCTCTACGGCCTGCGCGCCGCCAGCGGCGCCGTGGTGATTACCACCAAAAAAGGCGTGGCCGGGCGCACCACCCTCAACTTCCGCACCCAGGTGTCGGTGGACGAGGTGAACCG
>DASVTG010000480.1:0-5503 GCA_036387695.1 Hymenobacter sp.
AGGCTTCCACGACTTTATCCGTGACCAACCGGTACTGCGGGCTGTAGATGTTGGGCGCAAACGTCAGTCGCTGCAAGTTCTTTTCCAGGCCATCGGGGTTGTCAACCAGCAGGGCCGTGCGCAGCTGCGGCTGCAAGCGGTGCACCGCTTCCAGGGTGCGCGGGTCGAAGGATTGAACGACGACCCGGTCCTGAATGCCCTTCTTTGCAACCACGGCCAGCAGCAAGCGCACAAACTCCTCCGGCGCGGGGTGCAGCGTTCCATCCCCGGCTGGGGTCGTCTTGGTTTCGATGTTGTAGAACGGTGCCGGGCGCTGCTGGCGCCGCGCGTGGGCCTCTGCTGAGTCGATGACTTCGGCCAGCAGGGGTTTGTAAGTGCGGAGCTTTTGCTGCCGCGGAAACTTGGGGTTGCCGTGGCTGCCCACGTCGTAGCGCCGGATGGCGGCGTAGGGCATGCCGTAGAGCCGCAGGTTCTTTTCTTCGGCTTTCGCGATGGGCTGGCCGTTGGGCTGGTACGCGAAGTCGGCGTTCAGGTACGGGTCGTGCGAGAGCAGCACTTGCTGGTCCTGGCTGATGGCCAGGTCCATTTCCAGGGTTTTTACGCCCAGGTCCAGGGCCTTGCGCATGGCCGGAATGGTGTTTTCCGGCATCAGCCCGCGGCAGCCGCGGTGGCCCTGCAGGTCCAGCGGGCGCGTTTGCGCGTTGGCGGTTTGGATAAGCAGAAGCAGGGCGAGGATTTTTTTCATAATTAATAAGTAGCATGGTCGTACCCGGAGGGACTCTGCGAGTCCACGCTACACTTACACGGCAATGGTGTCGGTGTAAACCTGCCCAAACCGGTCGGTGACCTCGATACGGACTTCCTTGGCGCCCGCCGAAGGTCGGGCAAAAAACAGGTGGTCCGTCAGCGTGGGCTCCACGAATTTGTGCTTGGCGGGCAGCTGCTCGCCGCCGTGCAGTTTCACCGACATGGGGTCGAGGCCCACCTGCTGCTGCATTTCGCCCTGGCGGGCGCCGTTCTCAAACCAGGTTACTTTCCACTGGGGGTCCCAGTTCCACACGTTGGCCACGATTTCCTCGGCCCGCTCGGGTACGCTGCCCTTTGGGTAGGTGCGGAACTGGTGCTGGCGGTCGTGGCCTACCGACTTGTAGTACCATTTCACTTCGCCGCCGCTCACCTCGTACACGCCGTAGCCGCTGGGTGCGCCGTCGGTGCAGATGGGGCCGGTCCACCAGGCGCCGCACACGGCGCCGTGGGTGTGCTCGATGGTGTTTTCGTGGAAAATCTTCTCGCACACGTGGGTGTGGCCCGACATGATGTGCGCGGTGTAGGGCTTGAGCAGGCGGTACAGCTCGGCCCGGTTCGAAACCACGCCGCCCAGGGATTCGTCCTTGAGCTTGTTGCGGCGCTTGTCGCCGCTGTCCACCGGAATGTGCAGGGCCACCACCACGGTGCTGCCCGGCTTCACGTGGCTCAGGTCCTGCTCCAGCCACTGCAGCTGCTTTTCGGTGAGGTAGCCGATGTACTTTTTGGGCGGGCCGATGAAGAACACGTCGTCGAGCACCACGTAGTGCACGTCGCCGCGGTTAAAGGAGTAATAGGTGGGCCCGAACAGGCTTTTGAACATCTGGGCCGAGCCCTCATCGGCGCGCGCGGTGATGTTCATGTCGTGGTTGCCGATGACCTGGAAGAACGGGATGCCGGAGATTTCCACGGCTTTTTTGTAGTCCTCGAACAGCTCAAACTTGTCCCACACCAAATCACCGCAGCCGATGGCGAAGGTATTGGCGTCATACTGAGCCGCCAGGGCTTTGAGGTCGGGCGCCGAGGAGGACAGCAGCTCCTGGCAGTCCTTTTTATTTATCATCTGCGGGTCGGCCCACACAATGAACGTGTGCTTGGTGTCGTCGCCGGCCAGCTTTTGCAGGGCGAAGTCAGCCGTGAGCTTGGTGGTACCGGGCTTGATGGGCTGGTAGAACTGCGCCACGCCCTTCTCGTGCGGAAACGCGTAGCCGCGCGGAATGGAAATGTACACGAATTCAGCCGTGGCGTTGCTCGCCAGCGTGTATTTGCCGGTTTTGTCGGTCAGCACAATGTTGTAGCCGTCGGTGACGGCCACGCCGGCCAGGCCCGCACCGTTCTGGTGCACCTTGCCTTTGATGACCACCGGGGCCAGGCTCAGCTTTTGCGGCGAAGGCTGCTGTTCGGTTTCGTCAGCGGCTAGAACGGCGGGAGCCAGGGGCAAGCTGAGGCCTGCGCCGACGAGCCCAAGGCTTTGGAGGAATTTTCTGCGGAACATGGGGAAGGTTGATTTATCAAACGCCAGCGTGTAGAGACGCGACACTTCGGGTCTCGGCGTTGCGGAGGTTGTTTGGTTTGGGTAATGGTGAGCGGCGTGGTTCCGGCCGTGCAAGCGGGAGACGCGAGGTGTCGCGTCTCCACACACCGGCCAGAGGAGCAGAATCAGTTTTCGTAGATGGCAATGTCATCGAGGCCCAGGCGGCCGTTGAGCACGGTGGGCGGGCTGCTCACGCCCAGGCCCAGCTTGTTGATGCGGAAACGCACCGGGCCGCTGAGGTTCATCAGGAAGGTGATGGAGCGCTGGAAGTTGCCGGCGTCGGTGACGGTGGCGCCGGTTTGCGCCCAGGTGCGGCCCTGGTCCTGCGAGTACTCCAGCTTCCAGGAGCTGGCCGCGTCGGTGTAGTAGGCGCCGTAGAGCAGGGTGACCTTGGTGGCGCCGTTGGGCAGGTCGAACTTCATTTCCACCACGGCCGGCACCGTGAGGCCCTGCTGCATCCGGATGCCCTGGGCCCCGGTGTAGCGGTCGCGCCCCGAGGTGTTGCCCAGGATGGACTGGAACAGCTTCCAGGGGCCACTGGCGAAGGTGACCGTGTTGTCGGGCACGGCGGCGGTGTTCATGTCGTAGCTGCCCTTGGTGGCAGCCGGCACCGACTCGAAGCTCTCCGGGAAGTTGCGGTAAATGGGCCCGCTGGGGTCCTGGGCGTCGGCGGCCGTGCGCATCCACAGCTGGGGTGCCGCCTGGCTTGCCGCATCCACGTTGCCGACCGGGATGCCCACGAACGTGGCGCTGGCTGGCAGGCGCCGCGTGGCAAAGGCCGCGCCGGCTTCGGTGTGCAGCACGAGGCGGTTATTGGACCCATCGGCCAGGATTTTATCGCCGGCGTAGGTGTCGCCCGACACCGGCAGGGGCGTGATGCTGCCCCCGGTGATGCGGACCAGCGTGCCTTCGTAGGTATCGAAGCTGGTCAGCAGCGTGCCCACGTTGATGTCGCGGGCCGTGACCCGGTTGTTGCTGCTGATTTTTTGCACGTTGGCCGCGCTCACGCCTTCGATGCGCAGCGCCCCGGTGCTCCGGGCCAGCGTGGTCCCTGCAATGTCTACTACTACGGAGTCGCCCACGGCCAAAGAGCTGGCGCCAGTGAGGGGTATAATGATGCCCCGGACAGCACCGCGGCGCTTGTTTTGCACCACGATGGTGTTGTTGCCGCCGGGCACGTTCAGGCCCGTGCCGTCCGAAATCACCAGGCCCACAATCTGGTGGGCGCCGGAGAGCTGCTTGGATTCCAGCACCACGCTGGAGCCTTGGTAGAGCCGGCGCAGGTCTTCAATGGAAATCACCGGGCTGGGCTGGCCCGCCGCGTAGTCGGGGTTCTCCTCCAGGCAGCTGGCGCTGGCAAAAGCTCCCAGGAGCATCAGTAGGTAAGTAAAAGCCTTGTTTTTCATAGTGGTTTTAAGTCTTTATGGGGAGCAGGCGTTTGCCAATTCATTTGCCATGTAGGCCGTCATGCTGAGCTTGTCGAAGCATCTCTGCCGCTTCGTTGAATTGATTACTTGCGCAGTAGAGATGCTTCGACAAGCTCAGTATGACGTTCCTTTTGCTCATTGCTCTTATTGCTCTTATTGCTCTTATTGCTGCCACCACACTTTGGTGTTGATGTCGTCCGGTCCCTGGTCGGCCACGGCGGCGCGGTAGTTCTCCTGGTTGAGCGACTGCACGTAGAGCGGGTAGTTGATGCGGGCGGGCATCTGGCCGTTGTTTTTCAGGCCCGGGCCCAGCGGCAGCACCGGGTGGCCGGTGCGGCGGTACTCAAACCACTGCTGAAAATCGGTGAAGAACAGGGAGTAGTATTTCTGTAAATGAATTTGGTCGAGCTTAACCTCAAAGCTGCTGGCGGGCTCCCACTTCACGTCGCTGCCGGCGAGGTAGGTGGGCGGCACGGGGAGGCCCCAGAGCGTGATGGCGTTGGTGGCGCCGGTTTCGTAGTAGGTTTTCGCGTCGCCGCTAATCCAGCCGCGCAGCGCCGCTTCGGCCAGTAGCAGCTGCACCTCCGGGTAGTTCAGGATGTTGCCCAGCAGCGGCTCGGTCATGAGCGCCGTGGGGTAAGTCGACTTCGCCACGGGAATCTGGGTAGCCGGGTAGCCGCTCGGGATGCCCTCGTAAGTGCCGTTCGACAGCGTGGCCCACTTGGGCAGGCGCGGGTCGTTCCACTCCACCAGGTTGTTGATGAAAAACTCGCTCATCGAGGTGAAGGCGTTGAAGTCGGCCGTGCGGAAGGTCTGAAAGGGCGACTGGTAGGGCGCGGTGCCCGTCCAGCGCAGAATGGCCGACTCCGTGTTGTTGGCCATGAGCGGGTAGTTGGCGGCGTTGGTGTTCACCAGGTCGCGCAGCTTGGCTTGCGGGCTCAGGCCACCAGCAATGGCCTCGGTGCGCTTGGACACGCGCATGAGCAGGCGCAGGTACAGCGAGTTGCCAAACTTGCGCCACTTCAGCGCGTTGCCCTGGTAAAGCGGGTCGAGCTGGGCCTGGTCGGCCGTGAGGTTGACGTTGGTTTTCAGCAGCTCGTTGGCTTCTTCCAGCTTCTTGAACAGGTCGCGGTAGATGTCTTCCTGCCGGTCGAACTTGGGCTGCAGAATGCCCGCCCGGCCGCTGATGGCCTCCGAATAAGGCACGTCGCCGAAGGTGTCGGTGAGCAGCGAAAACGTCCAGACTTCGCAGATGCGCGCGATGCCCATGAAGGTGTTGCTCTTCACGGCCGCCGCGCTGGCGTACATGTCGCGGAAGTCGGTGAGCTGGGTGTACCAGCCCGTCCACAGGTAGTCGGCCTCGGCGGTGCGCACGACGTAGCGGTGGATTTCGTCGTTGTCCTGCCGCGACACGTGCACCTGCATCAGCTCGTTGGTCAGGCGCAGGGCGCGGTCCATGTTGCGCTTCACCAGGTCGGTGAGGGCTGGGGCCAGCAGCGTTTCGGGAATGACGTTGGGGTTCTGGTTGGGGTTGATGTTCATCTCCTCAAACCCCTGGGTGCAAGCCGGCACCGTGGCGAGGCTCGCAGCGGCGAGGAATAGGATGAGCAGGCGGTTGAGCTTTTTCATATTAATTATTCAGTTTATCAGCCCGTCATGCAGAACGGAGCATCTCGCGTGGGGGAGTAATCAGCTTCTTCGACGATTGAATTAGTGAATCCAAGCGAGATGCTTCGCT